>CAMPIQ010000005.1 GCA_946886475.1 uncultured Chitinophagales bacterium
AAGCTTGGATCTGACTTATCTGTCCCGCTACCAGCGGGATGGAATTGGCACCTTTTCCCGGCAAAACCGGGAGAGGTTGTCAAGGCTTCATCGGGCCATTACCCTCTGCCTTTCTTGATAAGAAATAAATAAGAACTGGAACAAAGATGGGCAAATATCTTTTACAAAAAAAATATTTAATGGCCTAAGCCAATGGATGATGGCGCCCTTTACTAAATCTTTTAGGAAAGAAAAATATTTTTCAGGAAATTTGCACCATGCCTACTGATATTAAATGCCCGAACTGTTCCATTGTATTTGATGTAGAAAATGTTTTGTCGGCCGACGTTGAACAAAGACTCAAGCTTCAATATGAAAAGCAATTGCAACAGTCGCTTGCCCAGATGAATGCTGAAAAAAAGAAACTGGAAGAAGATCAAAAGATATTTGAAGAAAAAAAGAAAAAAGAAAATGAGTTCTTTCAGCAAAAACTCCAACAGGAAAAACTAAAACTGGAAGCAGAGATTCAGCAGCAATTAAAAAAAACCATTGCTGAGGATTTTGAAAACCAGGTTCGCCTGCTTACAGAAAACAACCAGCAGAACGAAGAAAAACTCCGCCATGCCCGACAAAAGGAACTTGAATTTCTAAAAAAAGAACAGGAATTAAAAAATAAGGAGCAGGAACTTGAGATCATTCTGCAAAAGAAATTGCTGGAAGAAAGAAGCTCACTTACCCAACAGATCCGCAAGGAAGAATCAGACCGCACTTCCGTTAAAGAAACGGAATACCAGTTGAAGTTGAAGGAACTTGAAAAACAACTGGATGATCAGCGCAAGCTCGCTGAAGAAATGAAACGAAAATCGGAACAGGGTTCAATGCAGCTACAGGGTGAAGCACAGGAATTGTTGCTGGAAGAAATGCTCAGGGATCATTTTCCTTTTGACAGCATTTCCGAAGTAGGAAAAGGCGTTGAAGGAGCAGACTGCATTCAACACGTAATGAATAAGCTGGGCACTGAATGTGGCAGGATCATTTTTGAAAGCAAGAGAACAAAAGCCTTCAGCAATGCATGGATCGATAAGTTAAAGACCGACATGCGGAATAAAAAAGCGGATGTTGCCATTCTTGTTACCCAGGCCTATCCAAAAGAAATGAATTGCTTTGGTGAGCGCGACGGCGTATGGATCTGTTCTTTTGGCGAAGTGCTTGCACTGACCACTGCTTTGCGTCACACCATTATCAGCATTTCCGAAACCAAGAAAGCGGAAGAGAACCGGGGTGATAAAATGCATCTGCTGTACGATTACCTTACCGGTAACGAATTCAGGCAGAATATTGAAACGATCGTAGAGGGTTTTTTATCCATGAAAAATTCAATTGCCCGGGAAAGGATCCAGATGGAGAAATTATGGAAAGAAAGAGAGAAGCAACTGGAAAAGGTGCTGATCAGCACTTCCGGGATGTATGGATCCATTAAGGGGATTGCAGGCGCTTCCATTGGTGATATTCCTTTGCTTGATGATACAAATGGCGATGATGATGATGAGGTGAGGCTGATTGCCAAATAGGGTGATTTGAAAGTAAATGGCTGTTGAAAGGAAACAAACCTGTTACAACATTCAACGCTTAGGTCCCTGCGGGATGACAAGGTCAGAGAGGTGGTGGTTTTTTCAGTGGCCGTTTATATTCAGAGCTTAGGTCCCTGCGGGACAGGGTCAGAGGTAGTATCCGTTTGCGCCCAGGCAAGAACCATGTGATCAAAATAATGATACTGCACCGGAAAGGATACCTGCCATTCCTCTTTTAAGAAACGGGCATCAAGTGTGCCTTTTTCTTCGTTCAATCTTCCCTTCAAACGGAGCATTTCACTAAAATCAACCTTTCCATTTCCCCACCATTTGAACATGGCTTCTTTTGCCGACCATAGAATGGTTGCAGGAACCGTTATATTTTCAAAGCCTTCTAACAACACATATTCATCTTTGTGAAGGAATTTATGAACGATCTTCATCACTTTTTCTGTTGGAATCTCTATGTCTATCCCTACCCTGCTTTTGCTACTGGCAATAACGGCCGCGTAATCGCCACAATGCGAAATTGAAAAATGATAGGCTTCATCTTCAAGAAATGGTTTTCTTGTATCCGCTATCCTGATCAGGGAAGTCGGAAAATCCGGGAACAGGTATCTTAAAAGGTATCTGCCCGCCAGGTGCTGAAGGCGCTTATGGGGGTGGGTGATATTACGGTGCAGGGGCACATGATTCAGGAAAAAAGATTCTTCCTCTTTAATATGCCAGATGGCAAGTTTGGTATGATCATCAACACTGTGTTGAAAAAAAATGGGCATGGATTCAAATTTCACGATTATTTTGCCACTGCGATCAAATAAACCACCAAATTAGTTTTTCATGATCCTCTCTGATAAACGCATACTCGAAGAAATTGAAAAAGGATCAATTAAAATTGAACCTTATCTGCGCGATTGTTTAGGAAGTAACAGCTATGACGTTCACCTGGGTAAACACCTGGCCACTTACCGCGAACACATCCTGGATGCAAAAAAACATAACGAGATAGAATATTTTGAGATTCCAGATGAGGGCTTTGTATTGTATCCGCACATTTTTTACCTGGGAGTAACGCAGGAATACACGGAAACACATGCACATGTTCCTTTCCTGGAAGGCAAATCATCTACAGGAAGACTTGGTATTGATATCCATGCCACGGCAGGTAAGGGAGATGTTGGTTTTTGCGGTCACTGGACGCTTGAGATATCGGTAAAGCAGCCTGTTAAAGTATATCATGGCATGCCGGTTGGGCAATTGATCTATTTTCCTGTTGAAGGTGAAATTGAGATCAAATACAACCAGAAGAAAAATGCCAAGTACAGCCAACAGCCCGACCGTCCGGTGGAGAGCATGATGTGGAAGAATACATTCTGATGCAATATCCCAGGTTACTGAAATTTTGAGTTTGCCGGGACATCCGGGTTGTTGCAACAATTATTCAACCCTGGCAAAGGCCTGCTGATCTATCCATAAAATACGAAACCCTTTTATGCAGGAGAAGTACACATCATAGGTTTTTGGTTTGCCTTCGAGATCGGAGAAATTAATTTGCCAGTTTCCAATCATGGAAAATTTACCTGATGATTTTACACTCTCGAATTTGATACTGCCAACCATACCACTTGCTACTACAAGGTCCCAGTTATATTGATTACCGGGCAAAAAATTGAAATTCTCTGTAGAAGCATGGGTATTCATACCTGCATCCAACCCTGTTACTGCATTTACATATTGTTGTATACCTGTAAACTTGTTGGTCCATTTATGCTGAAGGTCAGATTCCGCAACAGCAAATTTATTGTAGCCTGCCATCATAACCATCTTATCCCAACCCAGTTCTTCTGGATTATACGGACCAAACTCCATTTCAAAAGTTTTTTTATCTGTTGTGATGAACTCAAGATATTTTCCATGCCCCCCACTCAAATTCTTTTTAAATAACACAACATGCACCTGTCTGCCTGTTGAATTCTCAATAACATCCGCTTCGGCAAACTCAATGGATTCCCAGTTGCGTATGGGTTTGAATTCAAAATTTTTAGCTGAACTATAACGGGGTGCTACCAGCACATCCCAGGCTTCCTTCAATCCTTCCAGTAGGTCGGGAGAATAATCATCAACGACTTTATTTGGATAGTGTATCAAAACTTTAATACCCTGTTTGGTTACTTCAACCCAGTCTTCTTTAACTACGCTTACCCAGCCATTATCAAAATTAGTGGTAGTAAAAGCAAACTTTCCCGGATTGGTAATGACAGTAGGATTTGCGCCATCGATGGGCATTAGTTGAACAGGTTCAGGAGTAATGAGTTCAACAGATCCTAAAAGTGATTCAATATCTTTCATATAGTCCGGGCTATTGCTGGTGATCACAATGCTTGCACACCTGTTATAACCGCTCATTGTACTTAATATGGCATAAGCATTTTCATTATTGAAAACAAAACCGGCTGAGCCCACCTTAATCTTCCATTCTCCTGATTCCTCTGGTTCATTTGCAACGGCCGCCTCCGAAGGATTATAATTTTTTACAATCAGCTCCTGCCATTCACTGTCAAAATCCATGTTGATAGTCCCTTTACTTATGGTGCTTTTTACAATACCCACCTGGCACCAGGTTCTTTTTTGCTGATCGATTATAGTGTATAGAATGAGGGTTTCCTTTTGCTCCTTTTTCCAGCCCTGGGGTGGAATAAAACTGATAAGGTCATAGCTTTCCTTTTGTGCCATCAGGTTTGATATGTATGCACAAAAAACAAGAAATAAAAATGTCTTTTTCATATTAGTTTATTAAAATCCTGATTTGGCGATATCTGGTTATTTAGCCAAACCATATTTTGTATAAATACCAGAGCCGGGAGTATTTGCATCCAGGAGATTCAACACCCTTGCTCCTTTTATGCATGACCAGAATGCATGGTAGGTTTTAGGGCCGGATTCGATCTTAGAAAAAGAAATCTGCCAGTTATTGGGTACGGTAAACTTACCGCTTGATTTTACCTGAGCATAGTTTGCATTTCCCACCATACCATTCACAACAAGTAATTTCCAGTGGTAAGAATTTCCTGCATCAAAATTGAATTCCTCATCTGACTGGTTGAAATTCATACCGGCATATTGTCCGGTATAGATATTATATAGTTGCTGAATGCCGGTAAAGTCACTGGTCCATTTGCCTTTAAAATCAGATGCAGCCACGGCAAACCTGTTATAACCCGCCATATTTGCCAATGGCACCATGAGTTCCGTATTGCTATCCCACTGTATGGTTTCCGGATCGAATTTGTATTGTTGTATGAACGTGTTCTTGTCAGGAGCAATAAACTCGATCCAGCCGGTTTGGCCCTGGCGGAAAAAAACAATAAAAACATTTTTACCGGTGGCATTTTCAACTGCATAGCCCATGCCAAGGTAGGGTCTGTCGTAAGTGGAGATATAAGAGGTCTTATATTTTATCAAATTACTGTAACGGGGAGCTACTAAAATATCCCATGCCCCGTTTGTCAGCACTGCCGGATCGGCAGGAAATATGGTTCCCTCTTTTGGATAATGCAACAACACTTTCATATTTCCCTTTGCTACTTCCACCCAGTCTTCCTTTATAGTACTGGTCCAGCCATCATCAAAATTGGTGGTATTGAAAGCGAAATTGTTATCGCTTACAGCCTTGTTTTCATTCATTGAATTGTCAGCCGGCTTCACCTCCTGTAATTCCACCGATCCCAGTAAGGCATCGATATCATTCATATAATGCTGGCTGTTACTGGTAATGACAATGCTGGCACAACGGCCATAGCCGCTAAAGGTGGTGAGTATAGCAAAAGCGTTGCTGCCCTTGAAACTAAACATGGCAGAACCACTCCTGATCTTCCATCCTTCCGCTTCCAGCACCTCAGTTTTTTCAGCCGGCTGTGGATTATAATTTTTAACGACCAGTTCCTGCCATTCGCTATCAAAATCCCGGTCGATGGTACCTTTACTAATTGTGCTTTTTACAATGCCCATCTGGCACCAGATTCGTTGTTTCTGATCAATGCTACTGAAAGAAACAAGCGATTCTTTTATTTCTTTATTCCATCCCCGGGGTGGAATGAAGCTGATTAGATCAAAACTGTCTTTTTGCGCCTTCAACCCTGAAATGGAAACATAAAAAACAAGAAATAAAAAAGTCTTTTTCATTGCTTAGTCTTTAGTGATCTTAATATTGCTGATAAAATATTTATCATTCTCTGCACTGTTGCCGGCACAGTCAAACGACAAACTATTGAATAAATGAGCCGCAGGAATTGATTTTAGGTGTTCGGCAATTTTAATACCATCTATAAAGACCTGTAGTGTTTCGTCAGTTTTTTTAATAGTAACAGCAATGCGGTTATTTTTTTTATTGTTTGAAAAACCGTTGGCAACATACCATTTAGTACCATTGGAATAACCGGGCGGTGAAGGAAAATTTGTTTCAAGTTCCGCTTCTCCATTGCGCCCACTAAAACCCGGGCGAAGTTTCAATCTCACAAATGATTCTGCATTTCCAGGTGAAGTTTCCTTTGATAAAAGCATCGTTAATCCCCTGGCTCCCCATGTAAAATCCTTTGATGCTACCAGGTCAAAACTAAGGCTGAAATTCTGAGGCAGGGGCTTTTTTAAAAGGGTTGCATTGATGTAGTGACCTCTCAGCTCAACCCAGTTACCTTCCAGTCCATCAGGATTGGAAACTATCCCGGTCGTTCCCGAATTTGCCAATTTTGTTTGCCAGCCAATTGGTTTTTTACCAGGAGCCGTGGTTGAAAAATCTTCAAAGAAAAAAACATTTTTATCTGCAGTATTTTTCTTACTTGCCTCGGATGCTTCTGTAACCACAACGGCTTCTTTAAAAATTGGGGAATGGAGTGGCTGATAAGCCTGCCCTTTTACTTTATCAGGATTAAAGAAATAATTATAGACGTAATCAAAATTAAAATTGTTCAATATGGATTGGTGCAAATGCATATTGAATAATTGGTTGGGCATTCCTACCGTCCACCGGATTACAATCCATTGCGGTTCATCTGTACTGCAAAGAGCCCGGGTTGATTTTTTTACTTTTAAAATAGGAAAGGTGGTGAATATGCCCTCTTTCCCATTAATGTCCACATTATCAAACATATCGTAATTACCCTCCGCAGCATTCACAAAATCGTAAAGATCAATCTGCGTATCACTAGTCTTTAATTCAGCCACTTCATCCCATTTGTTCTTGTATTTTTCTTTAAGCCTTGCCAGGTTTTTTTGAGCAAGTGCAAAATTTTCTGCTGATACAGGATCAGTTTTTTGCCAGCGGTGGAACTGTTTTTCTACCTGGGTAAAAAATTCTCCCTTAGTTATTTTCTCAAAGGGCAGTTCATGGTCCTTTGTCATAATGACTAAGTAATGCGGGTTGTCGTCGATAATTTTTGGAGGTATAAATAAATGTTTATGCGTTTGTAAATTTTTTTGAGTATTAAACCCTGATAAATTACTTGCGGCTTTATCATCAGTATAATATCCTTTTGGATGATTATTGAAATCGGGGAATATAAAATAATATTCTTCAGGGCTCGAGATAAAAGATACAGGTGAACTGATGTATTGCAGTTGATTGACATCGATCCGCCAATATTCTGCAAAATTGTATAATGGTACAAATTTCCCCTTTGCATCCTTTTTTAAAAACGTATACATTGTTGCAGAAGCCCCATACATATGTGGCAGGGCATGGCCATTTGTATTGATCTCATTTCCGAGCCTGCTGTTTGTACTGCTGAATTTGGGTATTTCATTCAGGTAATATCCCACATCACCGAGGCAACCTTTTGGCAGGTAAGTCTGTTGCATCCATTCAATAAACTGTTGACAATAACCAATTTGTTTTGCGCTGTATTTTCTGTTACCCAGGGTTATTCCTTTGGGTGGCGAAACAGGCTTGTAAATTTTCATCCACCCGATATCGATATCAGCAATACTTTCTAGTTTGAAACCTATGCGGTCTACGTATTCCGGTTGAGCCTGGGCAGTAAAAGTTGATATTAAGAGCGCAAGGGATATAATTTTTTTCATTTGTTCCTGAGTTTTTAACCTGCATTAATAAATAGTTTTTTTACCATTCGGAAATTGTTAGACTTTCAAGCATACCCGTTCCGCTTATCTGTCCATGGCCGCTAATAATGCTGATGCGGCCTTCTACTCCAATTTCAACGGTAGTGTCTATCACGTCTTTCCCTCCGATGCTTCCTTCTTCTTCCAGTGCTTCATCGGCTATATTATGACCGGCTCCTACTTTAGCTTCTACACTTAGTATAACATCCTTTACACCTTCCCTGTCAAATTCAAATTCAACACCTGCCCCTACTTTCATCTCAACCTTTAATGGGCCGGCGTCGCCTTTCAGTTCATCAAACCCTTTTTCAATACTGAATTTTACTGTGCTGCCGGTATATGTATCCCCTTCGGTTCTTTCAAAATCATCGTGACGGGTGTATTCCAAGAATTTTACATTGAACTTACTTGTCATCCTGCTGCAGTTGTTGTAAAAGGTTATAATCTTTAAATCCATGGTATCGTTGTACTGGCACGCGACATCATCGAAGCGTGCAAGCTTACCGGGTTTGGCTTCCTTTTTTTCAACACACGCATCCATATATTCATATCCCCTTGCAGTTAACAAGGGACGGTATTCCTTCAATTTATTCAGCCAGTTGATCTTTGTTTCCAGCTTGAGAATTTCAAACTGTGTTTCGTGAGTACTGGTATATTGAGCCCAGTAAGCCATATCATTGCTGAAATGTTTGAATACCTTCAGGACTTCGTTGTTATATGATTGTTTCTGCGTATTATATTGATTCAGAAATTCATCTTCAACTTTGATGTGGACTTCACATGGCGCTTCGGGTGCTGCTTTTTTCCGGGTTTTCTGCAAATGGTCTAATTCGGCTCCCATTATCAATAATTTTTCAGTCAGGTTTTTCATCTTTACTTCATGCTCACTTACCAGATCCTGCATCGCCAGCGAAGCCTTTGTTGCATACATTGGTTTTTGTGCCGAAGAGGGAATAACGCCACCGCTGTTAATAGCCTGAATACTTTGGGCCAGCGTTACCTTTAAATTTTGTTCATATTTTACCAAAGCTTCAGCCAGTTGATTTTTTAGTTTGGCAATTTCATTATCACATTCAGCATCAAAAGCCTCCCATTGGGGTTTTAACGCTTTCAAATCACTGACAGTTTTCGGATAATCGGGCTGTCTGAAACGGGCAAGACCCAAAGGATCAGAACTGGGTTTAAATTGTAGTCTTACATCTGCAAACGTTAATTTATAACCCAGCTTTTTCAAATGGTTTTCTTTTTCATCGGAATGTGCATGACGAATTGATCGCTTTACCGCTTCAATAGCTTTTGGTATGTTGCCTTTACTTTCTTCAATAGCGGCCTTTGTTAAATTGGCCTGGGGATGATAAGCATAAATGCGGATGGTACTGTCTAAATATTTTTCGGCTTTTGAAATTTCGCCCAGTCCAAACCAGGCCTGTCCCAGGTTGTTAAGCAGGGTACTGTTACCTGGAAACTTCATATTAAGGTTATTGAGAACAGGAATGGCCAGGTGTTGTGCACCCAGCATGGAAAGCATTGAAGCATAATTGCTTAAATTATCTGTGTTGGAAGGGTCAGCTATACATAGTTTTCCCATTACCATCAACGCCAGTTGCTGCTTACCGGCAATCCATAAGGCCGAGGCCATATTACCGGCTTCAATTTTATTCTTACTGTTGGCAAGGATGTAATTGTAAATTTTTTCACCAGTGATCTTTTCTTCATCCGTAAACAAGGCTACCATTTTTTTCTGGATAGCAGTAAGGTAGCCTTTCATGCCTGCATCATTAACTTTTTTAGGTATGGCAGCTATACGTTTATTATCCTTTTCAGGCACAATCCTGTTATCATCTTCATAAGCTTTTGCCAGCTGGGCATCAGTAGCCAATGACATATTTTTTTGCATGGCTTTGGCATCCGGCATTTTAATTCCCATGCTGTCCATCATTTTTTTATCTTCTTCACTCATCCCATCCAGTTCCTTTTGCATTTCCTTCATCATCTCCTGCATTTCCTTTTGGGTGGGTGGTTTTTCTTTTTCTTTTTTATCCACCTGGGAAAAAGCCGCCAGGGTCAACACCAATAATGTGACAAGCGATAAATATTTTTTCATGGCTGTATTTTTATTATTTTTTACTCATCACCCATTTACCGCCGCCCCTTACATTACTACCACTTCCCCATGTTCCATTAAGCCGGCCATTATTATCTATTGCGGCAGCAAAAGAGAACACACTTCCATTGGCATATGTATATGATCCTGTTAATTGAGTGCCGGCAACGCTGTATTTACCCTGTGCCATCACATTGCCATTGGCAGCCATCACTTTCATGGTACCATCATCATTCAATACGAAAGAATAGAAATTGGGACTATCAGATTCTCCATTACCATAAGTGCCGGTCCAGGTGCCTGCAACTGATGTTGAATTATTTGTTGGAGAGGTTTTCAAAGCCCTTGCAGGTGGGGGTCTTGTACCCCTGGTAAAAACAACAGGTTGAGTAGAATTATTTTTCTTTTCTGTTGAAGACGTGGGTGGTATTTTATTAACACCGCCCGATTTGGGTGGAGGTGGTGGAGGCGGTGTAGCGCCGGCTACCGGTTTGGGTGTGAATTCAACTTTTATCAATACAATATAATTGCCATGATCCCTTGCATTGCCAAGTGCTTCTTCATTATACTGGATTGGGATCACGCCGGTTCCATAACCAAAATTACTTCCTGAGAGTTGTTGCATGATATTGGCATTCAATAATACTGCCTTTGGTGAATAATCACCTGTGGTGGTGATACCAATGGGACGTGGTTTGGGAATCAGTTCACCTACTATTCCAAATGCAGCTTTCAGGGAAAGAAACGGCCCGGCATCCACCAGTACCAGTCCCAGAACATCACCTGCAGAAATACCGGCTGCACCTGCGGTTGCAAATCTTTGATTTGACAGGGAAGATGCTTTTTGATTTATGATGGTATAGGCCCCATCAATGGTAGCATCAAAGGAGCTTTCATAGCCATTACCCGGATCCCATTCCCAAATGGTGGGAACCACCGTCAATACATCACCGGCGGCCAGGTCGTATTCTCCAATAATATTATTACAGAAATAATTATCGCCGGCCCTGATGCCTCCTTTTAGGTTTCCAAACAGGTCAACAGCAGAACCGGCATTGATGCGGTTACCAAAGATCCCGTGGTTATCTCCATACAGATCCGACTGGTTACTGTATTTTAATTTCATGTTGCCTGTTTTATCGGCAACCGTAAAATAAAACCTGAGGAAAACCTCGTCAGCCTTGCCATCCAGGTGAAGGATGTCATCGGCGGTTTCTTTCATGCATTTGAAACCGGCAAAGCTCACCTTAACCCTTCCGGCCTGTTGTGCGGAAACATGGAATGTGATGAACAGGATCACTAAAGCAGGAAATATCTTTTTCATTTTAATTAATTTGATCCTGTAAAACTGCAGGATATCAGAAACGCTAACTATCCCTGAAAAACAGGATATTTAGGAAAGCGGGTAAAAATCATGGAAAAAGGGGAGCTTCCTGCTGGTGCGGCCTTAGTTAATTTGTATCATAGTAATGAAAACTAATTTGGCTGATGAAAAGATCTATTCTTCTTTCTGCACTTTCGTGGCTGTTGTTCTTCTTTATGGCTCCTGAAGCAGGGGCGCAGCAGTCTGTATTGGATAGCCTGAAAAACCAAATAAGAAAAAACAAAGTACAGGATAGCTTCAGGGTAAAAGCTATTGTAGATTATGTGGTGGAGGCGCTGAACAACAATACATCCGATTTTTTGCCTTACATGAATGAGGTGATCTCTATCAGTAAAAAGATCAACTATCTCAAAGGCCTTCAAAAAGGTTTTATGATCGGTCAGATCTATTTTAGTGACCGTGGAGACTATGAAAAAGCATTCTTATATGCCGATTCCGCATTTGCTGTTTTAAAAGATGATCCATCATTGAATGCAGTTCAGAACACCGGGCATTTATATAATAATATAGCCGGCGATTATATTAAGCTCGGTGATTACGAAAAAGCCATTGAAAACTTTACAGCTTCTGCCAACATATTTGAACCCATGGGTCATCCATTTCTGGCAACAGTTTATGCAGGGTTTGCAGAAGTTTATGAAAGAATAAATGAATCCTCCAAAGCAATTGAATTTGATAAGAAGGCCATTGCCATCGCAGAAAAAAGCGGGAATGACCGTTTATTGGCAGGAAAGCTTTTAAACTATTCCATAAGGTTAATCAACAGAAAAGAATTTAATGAAGCAGCGATCATTTTAAAAAGGGCAGAACCTATTGTCAAAAAACTGGAAAATACCAGTTACCTGCTACAATTTTATTATAGCACCGCTTATGTAGATGAATATAAAAAGGACCTTGGAAAAGCAGTTTCCCATTATAAAAAAGCATTGGATTATGCGGTCTTAAATGAAGACGTGTATCAGAGAACCAATGTGTTAGAAGCCTTATCGGACTGCCTGATGAATATGAATAAAATGGAAGAGGCAAAATTATACCTGGATACCTTACTTCAGATATCCATTCAGCACGACTTAAAAATAGCAAGACGCAATGCTTATAAGAATTATGTAAAATGGTATGAAAAAAAAGGGGATTTTAAAAACGCCAACATCTACCTGCAAAACACACTGAATGTTGGCGACAGCCTGGTTTCGGGAGATATCAAAGAGAAAATAGCAGGAATGGAAGTGCGGTATTCAGTTGAGAAAAAAGAAAGACAGATCAACGACCTGAAAACGGAAACCAGAATTAAATCATTAACTATCCTTAGAAAAAACACGCTCAATTATATACTTATTGGAACAGCCGCTTCATTATTGATCATTTCCTTACTTACATACAGGAATTATAATCAAAAGAAAAAGCTTCAGCAGCAACGGATATCCGAATTAGAGACCCAACAACAATTATCTGCAACAGAGGCTATTCTAAAAGGTGAAGAACAAGAACGGTCACGCCTGGCAAAGGACCTCCATGATGGACTGGGAGGTATGATGTCGGGCATTAAATACTCATTATTAACCATGAAAAAGAATCAGATCATGACGCCGGAAAACCAGCAGGCCTTTGAACGTAGTATTGATATGCTGGACAGTTCCATAAATGAAATGCGACGTGTAGCGCACAACATGATGCCTGAAGCACTGGTAAAGTTTGGACTTGATACGGCACTCAATGATTTCTGCAGTGATGTAAATCAGACAGGTGTATTGCAGGTAAGTTACCAGTCCATAGGCATAAAAGAAGAACAGTTTGAACAAATCACAGCAATTACCATTTACCGCATAGTGCAGGAATTAATTAATAACACCATGAAACATGCTGCGGCACGTTCGGCTATTGTGCAGGTAAGTAAAACAAATGAAGTGATCAGCATTACCGTGGAGGATGATGGCAAAGGATTCGACACAACCATACTGGAAGGCGTGAAAGGGATTGGCTGGAATAATATCAAAAGCCGGGTTGATTACCTGAAAGGAAAACTTGATGTACGCTCTGAACCCGGCAAAGGCACATCGGTTCACATTGAATTAAATGTATAATGCCAATAAAGATCTTTATAGTTGACGACCATTACATGGTGATTGAAGGTATTCATGCTTTATTACAGGATGAAAAAACAATCGAGTTCATGGGCCATGCTACCAATGCTGCATCATGTCTTGCATTTTTACAACAACACCAGCCCGATATCCTGCTTTTGGATATCAACCTGCCCGATAAATCCGGCATAGAACTATGCAGGGAGATCAGGGAAACCTTCCCTTCGGTTTTTATTATTGGACTCAGCACCTATAACCAGAAAAGTTTTATAGAGAAAATGATGGATAACGGGGCCTCCGGTTATGTTTTGAAAAATGCCACAAGGGAGGAACTGGTGGAGGGAATTACAACTGTATATGCCGGGAAAACCTTCCTGAGTTTTGAAGCCGGCCAGACACTCAGAAAAATTACAGATACTGCTGTGATCCTTACCAGACGCGAAACGGAGATACTTGAACTGATTGCGCAGGGAATGACCAATAATGAAATTGCTTCCAAATTATTTGTAAGCAGCACCACGGTTGATACCCACAGAAAAAACCTGCTGTCAAAGTTTGGTGTTAAGAATACAGCATCGCTGATCCGTGCAGCTGTTCAAATGCAGATCATAAATTAAGGTTGCATGCATTAGCAGGAATAATAAAATTGCTTTCTCTTAAAAAATAACGCTAAAACAGGTAGCTGATATTGAAACCTGCGGAGGCATGCGATATATGTGTAGGCGACCAATGGTGGTTCAGGGTCCTGATCAAAGAAAGTCTTGCGTCATAAATGAATCTTTCAGTTGTCCAGCTTTTGTTGAAATTCAGCGAAAGGTCAACCCAGTGGCGGCTAAAATCAGCTAAGGACGTATAGGCATCATAATAGAAATCGTTGTTCCAGGCAACCCGCTCCAAACTGCAACCCCATTTATTCAAACCATCGATCCAGTTAAGACCGAGGGTCTGGCTGCTTCCACCAGGTCCAATTCCTGCACCCATCACCTGTCCCCTGTTGGTATAACCATGGCGCACCTGGTAATGCGTATACCAACCTTCCTGCGCCCTCAGTGCAATGGTTCGTGGCATCTGCAGTTGCGTAACCTCCATCATCAATTCCAGTTCTTTTTCTTTTTGTCTTTCAAATAATTTTCTGAAACCAAAAATATAAGCTCTGGCATGTTCAGGTTCCAGCAACAGGTCTCTCAGATCCTGGGAATGATCATTCCTTCCATATTCTCCATAGATCTCGGTTTTACTTTCAGGAAAAACCAGTCTGAAAAACAATGACAGGAGCTGGTCGCGGCCGAAAGAATTTTCATCTCTTGTATTCTTTTTGAAGAAGAGGCCAAACACCGGCAGATAACTGTTCAGTGATGAAGTAAGATTTGAATTGTACTGGTAAAAGCTCCTGCTCAGGCCAAGATGCAAGCCTCTGGTCCATTTTGGTTGCCAGGTAAAAACCATGGCATTGATATAGCGGTTACTTTCTGTTTTTGGCTGATACAATCGCTGGCCATCAAATGTGCGGCCTGTATCAGCAGGTGTGATGCCTGAATTTTCTAACACACCTCCAATGAGCTGCCATTCAAAACTCCCAATAGCTGTTTTCACAGGCGATGTTGTATTGAATGTTAAGTGTGCAAACCCTGGTGCGTTATTACTCATCAGCAATGAATTGCGTACTCCGGGACCCCACCAGAGATTTTCAGTTGATAATCCAAGTGAAAGTTTTTTATGGTTAAACCGGATGCTTGATTGCCCGGGAAAGATTCGTGAATAAACCCCCGCTCCATAGTTTTCAGGATTATCGATACGGTTTAAAACATTGTAATAACTTTTCCAGATGTTGTCGCTGAATTGAGAAGGGAAGGTTGGGAAATGGCTGTTTTGCGCCAATACAAATTCAGGTCTTAACTGCATGCTGATCTTGCCAAGTTCTGCATATACGCCTGCCGAAAAACGGCTTTGAAATCCTTTAGCCGGAATCATGGATCCGTCATTCCATCCATAGGGGTGATGGCTATTAAATTGTTGTGTGATGGTAAATGGCAGTAATACAAATTTTGTTTTTCCCTGTTGGAAAGTGGTGGCGGTGGAATTTCTTACTAACCGGGTAGCATAAAGTGAATCAGGTTTTACATAAACAGGTCTGATGGAAAAAGAAACATCAATATCCCTTATGCCTTTTACCTGTTCCCTTCTCCACACATCTTCCATTAAAGGTGTGCCCACCACAAGTGTTTGCGAAATTACATTCGTTGAAAAAAGAATAAGCGAAAGAAGAAAAATGTAGCCGGGCTTAAAGATCATAGGAAGAATTTATCTGAGCAGATCAGAAGGCATTCTTTTCGCCCTTTACCATATTAACGATTGTCTGAACAATGATCTGAAGATCCAGCCAGAAGGTCCAGTTCTCGAGATACCAGATATCATGCCGCACTCTTTCCTTCATCAGGTGCGGTTCCCTGGTCTCTCCACGAAATCCGTTTACCTGGGCCCAGCCGGTGATGCCCGGTTTCACCCAGTGGCGCATCATATAATTATCAACGCTTTCCTTGGAGGCGATATTCAAAGGAACCGGATGAGGTCTTGGTCCTACTACAGACATGGAGCCCATCAGCACATTAAAGAACTGGGGTAATTCATCCAGATTGGTCTTGCGCAAAAATTTACCTGTTTTAGTTACCCTCGGATCATTTTTGCAGGCCTGCTGATAATTTCCATTTTCATCAGTATCAACAGTGGTCTTTTGCATGGACCGGAATTTCCAGCAAACAATGATCTTATTATTCAGTCCCCATCTCTCCTGTTTAAAGAATACCGGGCCTTTGGTGGTTAACTTGATCACCAGGGCTATGATAGGCAGAAGCCAGCTCATAATCAACAGGATCACCAGGCTTGAAAAAACAATATCAAATGCTCTTTTATAAATTTTATTATCTACTATATCCAGCGGTAAAGACCGGAGCGTAATTATGGAAAGATTACCCAGATTATCTACGTGCATTTTGCCGTCACCGTAAACCTGGTAGTCTGGAATAATGCGCACCCGCTTGCCCTGGCGTTCGGCAATCATAACAATATCACGGATCTGGGTTTGCTTGGTCATTGGCAGGGCCACAACAATTTCATCAAGTTCATGCTTTGCAATTACATTTTCTATTTCAGAAGTTTTACCAAGGTAATGGCCATTCAGCGTTGGTTGCGTTTCATCGTCAAGGAAACCTGTAAGCTGCAAACCATAATGCCTGTTGGTGATATATTGTTTGTAAAAATCAATGCCTGAATGTCCCGCACCAATGATCAATACTTTTCTCATTAACTGGTTGCTGTTCCTGATCCGCTTGAATACGATCCTTATGCCCAGCTTCTGAACCGGCAACAGTACAAATATCAGGAAGCAATGAAAAAGAAATTGCTGGCGGCTGAGGCCTTCGCCATGTAATATCTGAAAGTAAATAAAAGAAGTTAGCAGGGTATAGATGCCGAAGGTCTTTAAAAATATAACCCATTCAATAGAATACGGCTTTTCCCGCATATCGCTATATAATCCAAATGAGCTGCCTGAAAAAAGCCAGCAAGAAAGTGAAATAATAAAAAGAATGAAAGTTGGAGGAGCGGATAGACCGGGATGTACCCTGTTGAATGCCCCGAATGTAACTAATACAATTAATGCTACTAATAATAGATCAGTTAGAATTTTAGATCTGATCAGGAACCTGGACTCTCTCAGCATAAGTTCTGTTTTTCTCTTGCAAAGCAGTTAGGAATAGCCGGAAGAATTGTTCTTAAGGAGAAGGCATGAAACGCAACGACAACTCATGCAATTCTGGCCATTTTTCATCCAACAATCATTCTTTTACTGCCCTGAAAACCTGATTTTCATTTTGGTTAGCAGTCGCAAACATATTAATTTATCTGCATATTTCAAAGCCTTGCTTCCCTGTTGACAAGAATAAAATCATTAACGTTGCTTCCGCTTTTAAATTATAACCGGAAACTATTGTGAATAAAAAAATCAAGAATTCATTCTATTTAAGTTCTTTCAATCAATAGCTGATTCATACATACGACTTAAAGCAGTATTGCGTTGGGTACAGGAATAAATAAAAAATGGACAGCATTGCTATCCATTTGATCTGCATCTTTCTTAAAAATTACCTGAAAGAATATTTACACACTAATCATTTACCCTTATGTCCCCTGTAGGCCAGGTTTTCCAATAGCTGCCTGTACTGGCCGGCAATTTTTTCCCAGGTATAGTGTTCCATGATCCTGTTTCTTGATATCCTTTTCAATTCTTCCAGCGTCTGTGTATCTTTTTCAACCTGGTCAAGCAGACGGCTGAGGTCTCCGGCCTCTTTTGAAAAAAACAATCCGTATGTCCCATTTTTTAAAACCTCCCTGCTAAAAACCGTATCGAGTGCTATTACCGCACAACCATAGGCCAGCGCTTTCAGAATGGTTGGATTTGTACCTCCGAATTCATGTCCGTGGAAATAAGCAAAACAGTGATGATATAATTCAGCCAGTTCATCACCGCTGTTGATGTAACCTGTAAACAGGATGCGGTGGTCCTTTAGTTTTTTGATGTTGGTGGCGTATTCATCTTCATAAGGTACGTCGCCCACTATCACCAGTTTTTTACCGGAGGAGGATCTTACAAATTCCTGCAGAATTAAAAGTGCATTGTTATCGGGGATCAGGCGTCCCACTATCAGATAATAATCGCCTGGCTTTAATTGCCATTTATGGATCAGCCCGGGTTTTTCTGAATACCTGATATTGGCACCATAGGCAATTACGGTGGAATCGGTTTTGAATTCAGAAAGATAGATATCCCTCATGGCATCGGCATCGGTGATGATCCTATCCATCCATCTGGTGGCCATTTTTGAAGTAAAATAAAAAACCTTTGCGCCGAGGCCTTTCCATTTTGGTCTTAACCATTCCAGACCATCTACATTGATAGCCGTTCTTTTCCGGAATAATTTTGTGAGTATGCCAAATATGCCATTTGCCGAATTCACATAAAGGATGGCATCGTAATTTTTGAATAGGGCGTGTATCGTACTGAGAAATGAATTGGACCACTGGCTTAAGGTTTTTGACTGAATGGAGGGCATGTAGTGGAGGTAGATACCGTTCACCTGTTTTGGCCTGGCAGGAAATAACCTGCGGTGACAGTAAACATGTACTTCTATATTTTCTTTATCAAGCCGGGGGGCCAGTTCTGAAACCAGCGTTTCATATCCACTGTAAACATATGGGTAACCCCTGGAACCTATGATGGCGATCTTCATCTCTTCTCTTCCTTTAAATAATACCTGAGAACCCCTCCCTTACCTGAAATACTGCCAAGCCATTCCAGCAAAAAAGCTAATGGTGCTACGAGTAAGGTTGCAATAAGCAAAATGGTTTTCTTTTCCTTTATATCCGCAAAAAGAAAACCTTTAAATCAAAAAAAAGTAAGGATGGACTGGGCCATTCCAATTATGCCCAGATGCAATGAAAATGTTTCCTTTTTCACCACCTGTAAGCCGCAATCCCTGATCAGCAATTGTAAAGATCCTTCCGTAAAATGACTTACATGCCGGGGAATATCAATGTGCAGCCAACGGCCTTTTGCCCATGCGGATTGCCAGCTTCCGAAATTCGGCACTTCAATTACTGCAAAGCCTCCCTGTTCAAGGTTATCTTTGAAAAGCGCTTTCAATAAAACGCCGGCATCTTCAATATGTTCCAGCACATGGAACATGGTAACAACAGAAAACTTTTTATTAAAAACACTTCCGCCTTCATAAAAGCCGGAATCAATTTGCAGTCCCATCACCTGCCGCGCATAATCAGCCCTTGGCTTTGAAGTTTCCACGCCTGCAACTTTATAACCATTTTCTCTTGCCACTGAAAGAAAAACACCTTTTCCACTTCCAAAATCAAGAAGATCACGGCGGTCAGTAAATTCCTTTAAGTTATCCAGCACCTTTTTATATTCAACAACCTGTATCTTATGGAAAATGGTGCTCCTGTTATCCCTTACACTGTAATCACCTTCATCATAGTATTTTCCTACTTCCACTGCTGAAAAGAAATAAGTAAAGAAATGACCACAGCGGCTGCATTTCACAATCTGGTAATCGGCTCCATCAATATTCTGCGTTGGATATTTTTGTTCATGGTCCCGGCTTTTACAAACCGGACAGGCTTCAACTTTCATGATTCGCTTTAATGTACTTCTTTACTAATGATGGTGAGATAAATAAGATGCAGGCCAGTGACCACATCAGCGACTGCACCCTGATATTAAGTCCGCTGGCATTGGTGAGATCGGCCAGCAGCCAGCAAACAATAATAATTGAAAGCATTAAAATAGCAGACATGTAGAACCAGGTGTCCCTGCTTTGATCTGCCAGGTAAACTTTTTTTAATTGTTTAAACGCCCTGTAACCTTTACGGATGCAAGCTATAATTATGCTGTAATAAATAAATGTACAGATCAGTCCCATTTCAGATGCATAGAGCAGATAGCCATTATGCGGATCCAAAATGGT
Source organism: uncultured Chitinophagales bacterium (assembly GCA_946886475.1). Next base: position 19,767 of record CAMPIQ010000005.1, read on the forward strand.
TGTCATCCATGGCGGCATGGAACCGAATTCGTGTTTGAGGTAATTCCATTGTCCTGGTCCGGCGCCAAGTAAAGGATGGGTGGTGATCATTTCCCAGCTGATATTCCACACAACAAAACGTGCCTGTAATTCGCCAATGTTTTCAATGGCATTTTTACCGCTGATCAATTCAAATACACCGAATACACGGCTGAGGAGGTCGGGCTTGAAAAGAAAAAACAGAAATATGACGGTTGCCAGCACAATAATGAACAAAAAGATCAGCCGTATCTTTTTTGCAAATGCAACAGGCATAAATAAATTATAAAACAGAATACCAAGCAACAATAAAACAAAACTCATTCTGTTGGCAGACAGCAAAAGAAACAAAAGACAAATCAAAAAGCAGGCAGTTAACCCAAGCAAAACACCGCTTTTTTTCAGCTTATAATAATAAGAAATAAAAGGAATACACAACAAGGAAGTAAAAGCCAGCAGGTGGCCAAAGGTATTAACACCATAGGTAGCTACAGAGAGGCGATTCCCGCCTTCGTAATTTTCTTTTGGAGAAAGAAGTACCAGGAAGAAAAATGCCAGGGTGATCAAATAGATAGCAACAGGGAATTTTTTAAACGTTGAAATATCATTGAAATAATTACTGATCCATGAAAACACCAGCAAAAACCTGACACTATAAAATATGGCTCTTACTGCCATCGGGAAATGAAAAAGCGGGTAGTTGAAATAAGATTGCAGGCTGGAGATCATCCCCAGAAATGTAATGGCAATCAGGGCCAGTGTCAGGTAATTGATTTCCGCATTGAATAAATTTTTCAGCCTGCGCTTTTCCCATAGTTTAACCACGAGTGTGGCAAACATAAGAATATCAATAACGGATATCACTCCATACGCAGGGGTATCTGGCTCTGGTGAGAGTTGCACAGAATAGTACATCCGGTCCAGCGGACCCGGAAGCAGAATGATCAGTCCAATGATACCCGGAAACCACCATGCTTTGAACCTGGGAAATATGGAAATTGAAATAAATGCAAGCAATACCAGGTAGATGCCAAGAATGGTTGAATTGGAAACATCAAAAAAATAAACGGGCAGTGAGAATACGGCAATCAGTAAAACCAGGTATCCATCATCCTTTATCCGGTGTTTTGCCAGATCCATTTATAGAATATCTTTTTTAAGAAGTGGCAAATACATGAAAATTATATAAACACAGCTACTCACAATATAAAGCCTGCTCAATGAAGCTATGCCGGGCATTTCCGATGGATAGGTGACGGCCCCCAATAATAAAGCGGCATTTACAATTAGTGATAAAACCAGCATCAGGTTATATATCTTCTGCCGGCCAATGATATAATAAAAATTGGCCGCACCCAGTGCCAGTTGCTGGATAAGGTAGGCAATGATAAGGTTGGTGATAACAGGAATAGCAGGTGTATACTCATTGAAATAAACGGGGATAGCATATTTTGCTGCTGCTATCAATAGTACGGTAACTATGCAAAGTGCAAGTTGAACCAGCAGGGAATATTTTAGAAGATATTTCAAAAGCAGAACCTTACTATGCACATGTGAATGGTAGGTTGCAGCTTTCTGGAGAATGATCTCCGAGCTCATGTTCACTACAAGGTTGAGTGTGAGAACAAGTACCCATGCAAAAGAATAATATCCAAAATCTGCATCAGTATAAAAATGTGAAACAATTAATCTGTCGGTGGTTTGAAACAATAAATAAATAAAACCCGAGATCATAACAGGGAAGCCCACTCCTATATTTTCCCTGATGATGGCACGGTCAAACCGAAGCTGATATCCTTTTTTTACAAAGAAGAATAATGCAGCCAGCGCAAATGAAGATGCATAAGTAAAGAAGAAAATGGGGGTGCTTTCAAAAAATAAACTAAGAGAAACAATTATAAGTAAACCGGCACAAAGCAACTGTAGCCTGAAAAGATCTAACCAGCTGCCAGTACAGGTAAAATAGGTTTGAACAGCAAAATAGGTATTGAAAGAAAGGGCAATAAAGACCATCAGGATGCTTACACCCAGATCATACCTGTAATAAAAATACAAAACCAGGGCTGCCGCAAGGGAAGCTATAAAAGTAGCGATCCAGTTAAAATTCAGTATGGAAAAAAAAGAGGATAACACAAACCCGTTACCCTTCCTGCTGTATACAAGTGGCACCTGCCTCTTAATTCCGTTGATAGCACCGAGATTTGAATTTAACAGATACCCCGTTATCAACAATACAAAACTCACAACAGCAAATTCGGCTGGCCCCAGCACTTTAGCGGCCAGATACAATAATAAGAACCTTAATCCCTGCTGCAGGGTATTAGCAAGGAAATTACTTGCATACCGCTTTACCAGAGAACCAATCATCAACCCTGTGAACATCAGTTAAGAATTTCCTCCTTCATTAAAATTGAGGCAATCTTTTTAGAGGCACCCTGATTATCAGACCTTTCAGATTCGGAATGCAATAAATTATATTCGTTCAGGGCCGCATCCTCAATTAGCGCTTTGGTCAATACTTCACGGCCAATCCTTTTAAATTTATAGATATCCAGCTTGTTTTCAGATTCGTTCTTCAAAATAAAAGTTGGTTTTCCGGAAGCAAGCGATTCAAAAACACCCGTTGATATATCTGCGAACAACACAAGGTCTGCTTCACTTAAAGAGTTAATAAAGCTATTGTTATCAATTGAGATTGCCGTACCGGAAGTTTTTTGAAGATACGTTTCACAAAGCATTTTGTAATATGGATGTGGCCGCACAATTATGGTGTACTTCCCCGTTAATTTTTTACTGATAGCAATGGCTGCATCAATCTGGCTGACTACATCCTGGGGCACCCCCGGGGATATTACAAAAAGAAGTTTTTTTATGCTGCCCGAACTCTTTTTTTCCCGCATATTGAACTGGTCGAATCTTGGTGAACCTGCCACGAATAATTTTTCCTCACCAACGCCAGCTTCCGAAAATATCCTTGCTTCATTTTCTGACCAAACAATAATGTGGTCTGCAATCAGAGGAAGGTATCCATTAAGCGAATCTACCAGCCCGTGTTGCAATACATAAGTACTGACATTTTTTTTTGATGCAGCAAAACACAGTGTTCTGGCTATTGAAAATCCATCGCTGCCCAGAATAATCTTTGAAGGGCAATATTCATCAATGAAATTTTCGAAGATATCGAAGTAGGATGCCAGTACAGGTAAATTTGATTTGATGATAGCGGTCATACTATGTGCCATGTCACCAAACTCCTGCATCAGCATGGGTGATATCTCTGCATCCACGATCTTTTTAAAATCCGGAACAGAGGAACTATTTTGTTTTTCCGGTTTAACAGGCACCATTCCTACTTCCAGCTTCAATCCATTTCTTTTTTGAAGCATATACCTGTAAGCTCTTCTGTCAGTTGAAAAGAAAGCAACATTTTCAGTATCCAGTTCAGCTATTACTTTGAGAAAATCATCCAGGATACGGGGAACATAATTACCGGCAAAGAAAATAATGTCAAATTTCCGTTTTGGATGTGAAGCAGAAGTTATGAATCTGTTGATCTGGAGTTTTAACCGGTGATCGAATCCCCTGTACCTGATCTCAGATCGTATTCTCTGGATCCATGGGCTCTTTTGTACATTGTATATTTTATTCCGGTAATAATCATAAAGATTATGTTGCAGGGCAAGTCCGATTGGTGCATTTTTATATTGAACCCTGGAAAAAATACTGTCCGGGGGAGAAAACAGTTTACAGAAATATTCGTCAAGCCCGGAAAAATTAGAAAACGTCTTCAACAGTTCCTGTTTAGATGATCTTGTACCTTTTTTGTTCTTCAGCATTCAAATGAACTTTACCATAATTGCCTGTATTACCGGTAATATCATGTTTATGCCACTCGCCGTTCTTTATCCACCATACCCGGGGGTCTCTGAATTTATCTGCTTCGTAGTCAAACTTCTCTTCCGTCCATCCCACATAACCAAGCCATCTGTACAAATCTTTTGATTTGATGGGATCACGTTCCATTACAATCCGGATGCCTTCTTCCCTTGTCATTAAACCCGCCCTGATATCCTTACAAACATGATCGCTGGCCCTGCCATAACCAAACTTTACGAATTTCATATAATCATGAATCCCGTTTTCGTGCATATCATCCAGGTTGGACATGGTGCGATAAGTGCGTTCAAAAGGTTCTTCTGCTTCGAGGAAACCATATTTTTCTTTCATTAAAGGGCCGTGCGTATTGGCATCCCATTTAAAAAAGTTAGATATATATATTCCCCGCACTCCTACTCTGTCTATCTGTTCATCGTCCGGGTATTTCCAGGAGATCAGGTGTTTATTTTCCAGTTGCTCTCCAAACTTTGGAGCCTGTTCAATGAAATCATTCCACTCATATCCGCGTAAAGCATGTTCATGCCTGAACCGGTAAGTAAACTCCACGAGATCATTATAGGAATGCATGCCCCCAAGATCCATGAACCCATGTTCACCCCAGATCATCAGCGGTACATTTTGTTCTACAGCTACCCTGATAGGGTAAGTGAAAATACCTGCATGGGCATGCCAGTTCATATCTCCCATCATCAACATTCCAAGCCGGTTCATGGTTTTCAAAACTTCTATACTTGGAGTGAAGAAAATGTGGTCGCAACCAAATGCTTCACGCATATTCAACAGGTTCTTCATACCTGTGGGGGTATAGTTATTACCATGATAGGTAACCAACAAAGGATTGAGTCCGTAAGATTTGATAATATGGATCTGCCAGTAGCTGTCCTTGCCACCGCTTACAGGTATGATGCAATCATAATTTGAATTATCAGGAGATCTGTAATCTTCAATCAAACGTTCAAATAAACGCTGTCGCCGTTTCCAGTCTATCTCAACTCTTTGTTCTGCCGTACGACAACCGCTGCAAAGTCCATTTTCATCAAAAGCCAGTGGGGCAGCGGAACTTGCCGGGTAAACACATTTCACACAATAACGCATTGTATTCACAACCGGTATTTTTGTATCTTGATGTACACTCATAAATTACCGAACATTTATATTATTTTTCTTTAGTGTCTGTTTGGCCCTCGGATAGCTTCTTTCCACGAAGTGAAACCAGTTGCCAGCTGCAATGCCGGATACTTTTGTTTCAGAGGCCAGGTCAACAAAATCATACATATCCCCCGCACCTCCGCAGGCAACAATAGGAAGTGTTGTACTGCTTACCGCTTCACCAATGGTAGCAATATCATAGCCACAGGCCTTGCCATCTCTTTCAATGGCATTCATAAATATTTCACCAGCCCCAAGCTGCTCGCATTCTTTTATCCAGTCAATAAGACCGATACCTGTATTCTGCTGTCCGAACTGTGAAAAGACAATTGGCTTATTTTCTACCATTCTATAATCAACTGAAATCACTACGCATTGTGCACCATATTTTTCAGATGCGTCGCGAATAAGCTGTGGATTTTCAATGGCAGCTGCATTCATCGTGATCTTATCGGCCCCATTCCTGATGCGAAGGTCTATATCCTCCATGCTCCGGATACCGCCACCAAAGCTCAAAGGCATAAAACACACCTTGGAAATTTCCTTGATAATTTCTTCAATCGTTTCCGCAGATTTGATCTTATGATCATCCCTGCGCATGTCATAGATCTTATCGCGGCTTATATCGATATAGATCAATTCATCCACATTCCACTCATTGTATCTTTTGGCTTCATTGATAATATTGCCAATATTCTGATGGTAGGAAAAATCTTCACTACGCACTATCAGCCCATTCTTGATATATAAAACAGGGATCAGCCGGACTTTAAGCATATTCTTTCGAACCAAAATTTTTGAAAATGGTCAGGCCATCTGCCTGGCTTTTTTCCGGATGGAACTGGCACCCTGAAATATGATCTTTTTCAAACATGGAATGGAACCTTATGCCATATTCGGTAAATCCGGTAACATAATTTTCCTCTTCCAGGCTGCAATAAAAGGAATGAACAAAATAGTAAGTGCCCTTACTGCCATCTGCATTACCAAGGGCCGAATTCTTCAATGTTACATCATTCCAGCCCATGTGGGGTACAGGCATGCCGGTAACAACTTCTTTAAAACTGGTTACAGTGCCTTTTACAATATCAAGTCCGCTATGACTTCCGTGTTCGGTGCTATTGCTCAACAGCAATTGCATTCCCAGGCAAATACCCAGAATGGGCACCTCATTTATCAATACTGCTTTTTTAATGGCATCTTCAAACCCTGAAGCACGAAGGTTTTCCATGGCTTTGCCAAAGGCCCCCACACCTGGAAGCAGCAACCTGTCGTAATTGGGAATGGCTGAAGGATCGCTGAATATTTCGCAGGGAATAGATAAATAATCAAAAGCATTCTTTACCGAAGCCAGATTACCCATTCCATAATTGATTATGCCAACTTTCATTTGGTACTAATAAAGATTGATGATCCTGAAACTATTTTTCTTTTTTACGTAACAGGAACCAGTTGATATCATCCTGAGGAAACAAAGGATCTTTACGGTAAGCGAAACCATATTTCACCAGTTCCACATCGGGATACTGATCCATAAACTCACCGGCAAAATCCCTCTTGAAAAGTTTTCCTTCATGTCCGCGGTAATTCAGGGCAACAGGTGAAGGATTATAATACTCACCGATACATATATACTTACTACTGCAGGAATATAATTTCTCATAGGCCACAGATAGCATATCCGGATCCAAATGGATCAATACTCCTTTAATGAATACAAAATCATATGACTGTTCCGGAGTAAAATCATAAATGGATGACAGGTGACCCTTCACGCCGTTGATGGAAATGAGCTGCTCATAAGCCTGTTTGTTGATCTCCACTCCCGAAAGGGAAGCATGTGGAAGCAGGATCCTGAGCGCTTTCATATTCATTCCAATATTGGCCCCCAGTTCCAGTACGCTATCTACTTTACTGCAGGCTTCCAGTATCCTCGAAAAATAATGAACATTGCTTGCAAGCAACTGGTCACTCATATTTCTTTCTATGTATGCATTGCCGAATTCCCCTGCCCAAAATTCCTCCTGGGGTGTTTTGATCTTGTTATCCATTGATTGTTTTATAAAATTTGATAGCTGGTTATTAATTTTTTTACGAAAGCCCGTGGAGTAATTTGTACTTCATCTCTGCGATCTTCCAGTCCGTTTCATTATCTATATCCTGCACCCTGGTTTCTTCAATGATGAAGGGTATGGTATTGCCGGTAAAAATATTTTTAGTTTCAAGAAATGCCTTTGTCCTCACCAGGTAAAACTGTCCGCAGTCATGATAAAAGGTTTGAAGGTCCTGCGACCTGGTATTTTTATACTCCGGCCAGTTGAATGAAAGCTTATCATTGTTTATGACCATAGCCCGCTGTACAGGAAAACTAAAAGCCGTAACCGGCACCAAAGAATCCGCCCCGGAGGCATTTAATTTTTGAATGGCTTCCTTAAGCATTTCCGGCGTTACAAAGGGCGCAGTTGGATAAATGCAACAACAACTATCAAATGTGCGTCCCAGCTTTTGATACGTTTCAAGCACTTCTATGATCACATCTGCAGTGGTTGCAAAATCACCTGAATTTTCCCTGCTTCTCATAAAAGGAACACTTGCACCAAAGTTTTTTGCAACACCGGCAATTGAATCATCATCCGTTGACACCATCACTTCATTGAAGCATCCCGATTCAATAGCCGCACGGATAGGGTAAGAAATAACAGGTGCACCCAGGAAATCCTTTGTGTTCTTTCCGGGTATTCTTTTACTTCCACCGCGTGCAGGTATAATAACAAGAACTGACATTAATTGCTGACCAGGTTCCATTGAATAGGTGTTCCCTTTTTAATATGGATTGTTGCTTTTTTCCCTATCACCTGTTCATAGTGTTTTGTATGTAAACCATTCGCCGGTCTTTTTGACTGCAGGTTCTCAGGCGTGAATGCCTCACCTGCAAGGATATCCTTCACCGCATAAAGTGAACGTTTGAAACCAGCATTTTTCTGTTCCGCCTTCTGTATGCCGTATTGAATTTCACCAAGCGCTAAAAACGCTCTTTCTGTTTCCGTAACCAGAGCCGATAGTTCTTCAGGCTCCAGCGAGAAAGCGGAATCAACGCCGCCATCAGCACGCCGCAGCGTAAAATGTTTTTCAATTACCCTTGCACCCAGTGCTACTGCAGCCACGCTGGCACCGATGCCCATGGTATGGTCCGACAATCCCACGGGGCAGTTAAATATGGAAGACAGATGCGGTATGGTATTCAGATTGGTATTTTCCGGAGTGGCCGGGTAGGTGCTGGTACATTTCAATAAAATGAGCTCTTTGCAACCGAATTCTTTTAACCGTCTTACAGATTCATCTATGTCCGATAAATTCGAAACTCCTGTGGACATGATCACCGGCTTTCCGGTTAACGCCACTTTTTTCAAGAGGGTCCAGTCGGTATTTTCAAAAGATGCAATTTTATAGGCAGGCACCTGCAGGGACTCAAGAAAATCAACAGCTGATTCATCAAATGGAGAACTGAATGCGATCAGTCCTCTTTTCTTTGCATGTTCAAAAACAGGGGCATGCCATTCCCATGGCGTATAGGCTTCTTTATACAGATCATACAACTCCCTCCCCTTCCATAGTGACTGCTCGTCTTCAATTGTAAGTGCGCCCTGCACAGTAATGGTATCTGCAGTATAGGTTTGCAATTTAATGGCATGTGCTCCCGCATCTGCTGCAGCATCAACAATGGCCAGCGCCCTTTCAAGCGACTGGTTGTGATTACCGCTCATTTCTGCAATGATGAATGGCTTATGACCAGCACCGATAGTAACGCTACCTATCTTAATGTTCTGCATGTGATTTTTTTTCCATGATAAAGCTGGGTATGCCCTTCACTTCTTTTTGTTCAGTCAGAACATAACCCGCATTTTTAAAACTTTTAACTGAGGCTTTATTTACTTCAAAAATATAAGCAACAATTGTATAGCCGGGATTTACTGAGAGAAAATCATCCGATGCCAGTTGCAGCATTTCAGTTCCATGGCCCATGCCCCTGAACTGTTTATCTGTACTGATACTGATCACAGATCTTTTTCCATCCCCCGTGGGATCCTTCTCAATTCTTACCTGTCCCACCGGAACGCCTTCCTCATTAAGGAATAAATACAAAGAACAATCCGGCGCGTCAACCCTTTTATTGAACCAGCTTACGTGATCAGGATACTCAACAGGGGAACGATTGTAGGAATTATTTCTTACCTCCGCTTCGTTGGTCCAGTTAAAATACAGGTCCACATCCTCTCTGGTTGCAAAACGGAAGGTCAGCATGTTTCTAAAGAATTAAATACCCCGCGTATCCTGTCATCGGATGATCCATCTATGAGCATGGACTGATTGCGGATCTGTGTGTTTATTTTCTGCACATCATTCATTCCAACAATGATCTGTTTCAGGTGATCTGCACTGATCTTGGTAAGATCACCTGCATTTTCCGAGCAACCGGTGGAATGCAGCATCGCATTCAAAATTTCCTGGTTGTCAATAACGGTTCCTGTAACCATCCCGCATTTCACGCTGGCCACCTCAAAGGATACGGAACTGCCGGTGCAGATTGCCAGCTGGCTTAAGCCGATCAGTTCTACCATGCGTACGGCACTCACCCCATTTTCAATCATCAGTTCTTTTTCATCCGGTGCCGATGCACAGACAGTATGCAATTCCTGTTGAAAACGGTAAGCATTACCAATAACCACGATGATGCGTTTAACAAAATCAACCTGAAAAAGAATTTGCAGGATTTTGTTGGTAACATTAAAAGGGTCTGCCCCTCCCATACAAACAAAAACTGTTTCGATATGATCAATTGTCCGGGCCTTTTTTTTGGCCGCCATCCTGAATGGGGCTCTTAAAAGAACATAATCAGGTCCTGCAAGTATAGTAGTGTTTTTTTCCTTTCTATATTTTTTTGCAACTTCCGGTGCAGCATGGTTGATGATGACATCAGCATGAAAATGTATTTCGGCAAGATCATCAATGCAGATCATTTTACAGACGGAAGGTTTTATGGCCTGCTGGTAAGCAGTATCAAAATGATAACCATCAAGAACAAGAAAATCGGTTGGGATTAATTTTGACCTGAGCAACTCCAGTTCTTCATCAAGGTTGGTTGATTCAGGAAGAACCCAGCATTCAAAATCATTCACCAGTTTTTCTACTTCCATACCTGCGGCTTTTTTCATGCAGAATACGCAATTGAACGAAGGCGCCAGTATCTCAGCAAGCGCCGTACAACGTACAATATGTCCGAGCCCGATGCTGCTATTGCCATCAACCCTGAATACAATGCTACCTGGCAATGGAAACGATGGATTGAATTACAAAATCCTGTTCTTCTTCTGTCAGGGTGGGATACATGGGAATGCTGAGGCATCTTTCGTAATAATGTTCAGCCTCAGGCAAATCACCTTTCTTAAAACCAAGCGACCGGTAATAAGGCAGGGTGTGCACAGGAATATAGTGCACCTGGGCAAAAATATTTTTGCTTCTCAGGAAATCGTACACCTCTTTGCGGTTATTTACCAGTATGATATATAAATGATAAGCATGACCTTCATCAGCATGGGGCTTTAATGTTTCGATACCTGCCTGTGCGAATGCCAGATCATATTTCTTTGCGATCTTTTTGCGTGTATCAAGTCCCTCATTGGCTCTTTTCAATTGGGAAGTACCCAATGCGGCCTGAAAATCTGTAAGCCTGTAATTATAACCCAGTTCCTGCATTTCGTAATACCATCCGCCATGATTCTCTATCAGCAACTGTGGATCTTTGGTGATGCCATGGGTTCTTAACAGCAATAATTTTTTATAAAGCTTTTCATCATTGGTGGTGATCATGCCGCCTTCGCCGCAGGCAATATGTTTTACAGGATGGAAAGAGAATATGGAGAGGTCAGCATAATGCCCGTTACCACACCACTGTTTTTCACCCCTGCTGTCCACGATAAAACCGCCGGGCGCATGACAGGCATCCTCAATGATCCAGAGTCCATATTCATCGGCAAGCCTGCGTACTTCCTGCATGTTTACCGGATAGCCGGCAAAATCTACAGGCACTATACCACTGTACTTTCCCTTTGGAGCATTCATTAAGAGCGCTTCCAATTTTACAAGATCAATGGTTGCTGTTTCAGGATCTATATCAACAAAGCTCAGTTGCCCGCCACAATACCTTATGCAATTGGCAGATGCTGCAAAGGTGATGGGTGTGGTGATCACATTTGAATGTTCATTTACCTCCAGGGCCAGCGCGGCGAGGTGAAGGGCCGCCGTTCCATTGCTTACCGCTACGGCATACCTGCATCCGATGTAATCCGCAAATGCTTTTTCAAATTCTGCAATGGCAGGTCCCTGGGTAAGGAACTCAGCGGTCAGGGTTTTGATAACTACATCAATATCTTCCTGTGTTATATGTTGTTTTCCATAAGGAATGGAATGCATAAACTTAGTTTAAGTTGAAATTTGGATCTACATGTGTTCTGATCAGTGACCTTATATCTTCAATATCCAGCCATTCAGCATTGGTACCTGAGTTATAAGAAAATCCTTCTGCTACTTTCTTAGCATTGAAATGGCTGATATAATCCTGCAGGTTCCATTCGGTCATCTGGGGAAGTATCGCATAATATTTTCCAAGGTCGTAAGTGGAAAAGGAATCGGAAGGTGTTATCATTTCTTCATGGATCTTTTCACCGGGCCTGATGCCAACAATTGTATACTTACAGTCTGGCGCTATGGCTTTGGCCACGTCCATGATCCGGTAAGAGGGGATCTTTGGAACAAAGAGTTCACCACCCCATGCTGTTTCCAGCGCGTGCAACACCATTTCAACTCCTTCCTGCAGGGAAATATTGAACCTGGTCATATTCGGATCTGTGATAGGGATCTCGCCATCCTTTCTTTTCTTCATAAAAAAGGGTATCACCGATCCATTTGATCCCATTACATTTCCATAACGCACAACAGAAAAACGAATGTCCTTTGCTCCTTTGATATTATTTGCAGCAATGAATAATTTATCTGATGTAAGCTTTGTTGCCCCATATAAATTTATGGGTGCACAGGCTTTATCGGTTGATAATGCCACTACCCTTTCAACACCTGTTTCCAGTGTGGCCCGTATTACATTATCTGCACCGCCGACATTTGTTTTCACACATTCGTCAGGGTTATATTCAGCAATGTGAACATGCTTCATGGCTGCAGCATGAATAATGATATCAATTCCACGGCAGGCTCTTTTTAATCTTTCAAAATCCCTTACGTCTCCAATAAAAAACCTGATCTGCGGATACCTGCTCTCAGGATATTCCATTGCCATCTGGTATTGTTTCTGTTCATCCCTGGAATACACAACAAGCCTTTTGATATCGGGCCATCTGTCCAGCACATGTTTAATAAACGCCTTTCCAAAAGAGCCCGTTCCACCTGTTATTAAAATTGATTTCGAATTGAGATCCATAATTATTTGATTGGAGTTTTAGTATTCATACGTATTGCATACTGGATTAGTATCCAGAATGTAAATAAGAACAGCATGGCCACAACACCGATAAAAACAAGTTTTCGCTTACTGCTTAAATTGTCTTTGGCAGATATCACCGGGTAGTCAATGATCTGAATAACGGGCATTTGCTGTGCCAGTATCATCTTACTGGCTTCAAGATTCTTTACAACTTCGCCATAAAGTGTGGCTATTACGGTTTTATCACGACCGGCAATTTCCGCGGGAACCCGCAGAGAGGTCAAACCCGGATTGGCATCTACTATCTGGGTTCGAGCAGCGGTGTATGTCTTACCATTCAGTAAGGCCACCAGCGAATCTGCCTTACGCTGCAGGTTGGCTATGTTCTTTTCTCCATTGCCCACCTTAATAAAAATGTAGAGGTCTTTTGCTTCTTCCACTACTCTTTGTGACAGTAAATTAGAAAATTGACGGTTTTCCGATTCCATCTGAACCTTGATGACGTTTCCTTTTTTTCCGGCTCTTTCAACAACCAGATCTTTATTCACGATCTTTTCATATATAATGTTCAGCACCGTGTCCTGCCTGAGCGTAAGTGGAAGCTTTGCATTGGCAAAAGAAACAGCAGCCAGTTCAGGATACTTATCCCACTTCTTCTTCAACCCGGAAAAATCCAGGTACAGATCAGCAAGGGTTTCCGGCGACCGGCTGCTGTCAACTTCAGACAACAGTACTTCGTAGATTATTTTTTTGGATTTGAGGATCTCAAAAATATTCTCACCGGCAAAAAGGCTTCCCCCGCCCCCCAGGCTGCTCATATCAAATCCAAACTGGCTGGCCAGGCTGCCTAATCCACCCAGGCCGGCCTGTTTTTCTTCAAGCACAAAAGTGGTGACACCCTTGTAGTTTGGTTTCTGCATAGAATGATACAATAAACCAAAGCCAAGTCCAAGTACAATGGCCAATACAAAAAGATACCATTTGCGCGCTGCAAATTTTATGAAGGGCCTGATGTGGCCAAACAGATCCGACAAGCGAAAAGATTGTTCAGTATTCTCGTCCATGAGAGAAGGCATTAAGGTTGAATTGGCAATGTTAGTTTCAGTATCTGGTTTATTAATCAGCAGCATTCATTCAATTACAAACACAGCTTCGCCACCTCAGTCACATTTAAAATTTTGAAACTGGTTATATCATGTTGACGCATACTTCTGATCAATTTATTATTATGAAGCATTAACCATATTCGGCTAATGACTTAATTGATAATATTAAAATACAGAAGGGTCATACAGCAAAAACCCAATCACCCGGTCATGGTCTTTTGATCAGCGACACTGCAGTGATCAAAGCAGTAATGGCTGAAATAATAATTCCTGCTTTTACTGCATCAATTCCTTCTTTTTTTGGTTTCAGAGGAACAATGATATTTGAACCCGGTTCTATTTTGGGATAGTCAGGAAAAATGCCAAGTGTGCGCCGGATCTTGGCAGATCTTCCGTTGGGATAGATCACAAAAGCCCGGCTTCTCTTACCGGATTGTGTTACACCGCCCGCGTCTGACAAATAATCCCTGAAGTCTTTGTTCTTTTCAAACATGATATCAACAGGCCGGAAAACTTCACCCCCTACAGATACCGTATTATTGATCCTTGGGATGATCAGTTCATCTCCCTCTTCAAGCGTGATATCATCTGCACTTCCAGGGTTCTTTAAAATATAAGCAAGGTCAATGGCCACTTCGGTTGTGGGTTTTACCAACCTCTCCGTTTTTAAGGTAGTATCCATTTCAACCGATTCCAGCAAACGTTTTACCTCCGAACTGTCAACAATGTCTTTATTCCTGCGGATCAATTTGGCCCCGTTTACATTGGCCGTATAAAGCAAACCTCCGGATCGCCTGATAAGAGAACTCAGTCTTTCTTCCCTGCTTTGCAGGGTATATATGGCAGGAAGCAGTACTTCGCCGGATATTTTTACACTGATCTGTTCTTTATAGTAGGGATCTTCTTTAATGGTGATGATGTCATAAGGCATCAGTGGAATATCTGAAGAGCTTCCCGATAATTCCATATTATCATCAATGCGGATCAATTCCACTATGTCGCTGCCAGCCTGGTTGATCTGAACATCTCTTTTGCGCCGGGAGATCTCTATTCCCATGCCGGTGGCATTATCAGCAAAACCTTCAGATTTTAATATCAGGGATTTAAGGGTTAAACCTGCTTCATACCGGTAAGTGCCCGGACTGCGTACGGCTCCGTTGATGGTTACCACCGCTGAATCTTTCAGATCAAAGATGGATGCCACGTGCACACTGTCTTCTCTTTGAAGTAAGATACCATTTGAACTTCCATCCAGTATCGGTTTCAGATCGGCAACAATATATTCTTTGGTAAGATCCTGACGGGTGCGCACAAGAATGGCCCTGCCCTGATAAACGTCTTCCTTTAATCCCTGGGCCTTATCAATAAGGTTTTTCAGGCTCATCCCGGTTTCGAGCGCATAGGCTCCCGGTTTAAAAACGGCACCGTGAATCACTACCCTGTTCTGGTAACGGTTAATAACCGAATCAATAAAATATTCATCGCCGTTTTGCGGCTTAAAATAGGCAAGTGAATCACCTGAGATATCAATCACCATCCGGTCAAAATCTGTATAACGCTTACCTGTGATCCTTCCGCGGAAGGCCTTGCTTTTAAATCCGCCTGCAAATTCAATGGCCTCCTCCAGCGTTTCAGGTTCCTTGATCTCGAATATTCCCGGCCGGTTCACCTGTCCGCTGAGTGTAATAAGATTATCGGCAAAAGGAACGCGGATCACGTCATTGTCTTCAAGCCTGATATTGGCCGACTGGTTTCCCCTCATTAAAAAATCATAAAGGTCGGCCACCTGTATCACCTTATTATTCCTGATCAGCTCAATATTCCTGAACGATCCGTTTTCCGCCGGGCCTCCACTCATGTACAGGGCATTGAATATATTGGCAAGGGATGGCAGGGTGTAAGTTCCGGGACGGTTAATGGCACCGATCAGGATCACCCGGATGCTCCTGATATTACCGAGGGAGAGTTCCAGTTTGGTCTGTCCGTTTCTAAGCGCAGGATAGTATTTTAAAAGTCTTGACCTGATAACAGAAGCAGCACCTTCAATGGTTAGTCCGCTTACATTGATCATGCCTGCATACCTTACATTGACGGATCCTTCCGGACTAACGATCAGTTTCTGCTGGGATATATTCATCCCATAAATATTCAGCAGCAGTTCATCCTCCGGACCAATAACATAATTTTTGGGAGTGGCCATGTTCAGGTCCGGCTCAAATGTGAGATTGGTATTTGAAAACAATTCGGTGCCGAAAACCTTCAGTTTCCTGCTGTCCTGATCAGGTTCCCATAGCAATGGATTGTTAGAACCGGATGATTGCCTTTTGGTGTCAAGGTTCTCATCCATCGAATTGTTTCCTGAATTATTTGTGGCTGAATTTAGCTGAAAGATCCTGGTCTTTAATTCTGCCATTTCAGTGGCCGGCAAACCCCTTCGCAACAAGTCGGCTTCAAGATCTTCCAGGGTTAAACCCCTTGATCTTGCCTGGTTGATTACCTGTTGCAATTGAATATCTGTGATCTGGGAAGCCTTTATATTACTCAGGTCAGAAGGGATCTGTGCAAAAACCATGGAAGACAGGCAAATAAGCAGCAATAGAAGAAACCCTCTTAAGCAGCGCATATTATATTGGATTTTCAAAATTAACCGGTGGCTTTTGAATTTAAAGATTCTATATCAATCCCGCGGATCCGATATTTCACTTTTGATAGCCGCGAAATTAAAGATTTAGTATAAGAACCTATCAAATAAATGATTAATAGGCTTTAAGGAAACCTTAAATATAAGTCCGGGAAAAACACTTAACTACCTGAAATCGTAACCGGTTCGCCATACACAATTTTTATATAAATTGTCTTTCCCTGTCCTGTAGATGCCTTGCCATATTTCCTGACCTGCTGATAGTACTGAATCCATTTTTATTATGAACAGGTGAATTCATCACTTTTTCCAGCCAGTTACGAACATGATATTCTTCTTTAATTTCCCCTGGTATGGGTTTGAAAGGGGTTTTAAAAAAAGAAGGGTCAATCTCCAGTCTTCCCGGTTCCAGTATATAAATATTATCCGGATGATAAAACGAATAATTCCTGATATCCGTATTGGTGGTGATCAGTTTTTTATGAAGGCCCAGCGCTTCAAAAGGCCTGAGTGTTAAACCCGACTGACCTTTTTTTCCTACATCCAGTATCACTTTACAGTGGGCGATCTCCCTGATCATTTGCTGGTAAGGGATCATGTTGGTATGGGTGATATAGGGATTTTTAAATGATTTGCTCCTGAAGCCCTTGAACAGGTAGGAGATATTCGAAGCCTCAAGCGACCTGGCTACCTGTTCAATTATCCACCGGCGGTCGTCGTAGGTACTGAGGTTATACACCTGGTAATGTATTTCGGCCTCCTGGTTTTCGAGGTAATAGAAATTGGGAAGGAATTCAAAGCCAAATTTTTTGCAGTCGTCCGGATCAAAGCTCATTATACGGTCAAAAAAAGCGGAGATGTGCTGATTCCGCGGGAAATAATCAAAGGGATCCCATAAATATGCAATGAGTTGATCAGTTAATCCGCGCAATAACCGGAGGTGACTGTCCTCAAGTAAGTCTGGCCTGATCACAAGAATTTTATGGTAACGTGGCTGGAGTTCTTCAATCGCCTTCTTCAGCGAGGTGTGATAGTATTCCTGTTTCAGATTCCGCCCCTGGAAGTTCTTGAGAAAGAAGTTTTGGGCCCGGTGGCCAAAATTACGGTACCTGAAGCTTTTCCTGATTATATCATGATCAAGATAATCATAGGTATAATCTGAACAGGAAGCTATGCTGCTTTTAAGCACCTGCATAATTCCAATGCTTTCCTCGGTAACGATCAAAAAATCTTTCATAGGTTACACATATTAACTGATCAATCCATATTTCAGGACCTTAAAAAAATATATTACTCAGTTAATGATTACGAGCAGCAAATTGACAACAAAATATTCAAATGCGTTGCATAATTCAATTTTTAGGTGGGAAACAATATGTTTTTGTTTGCTTATATATATAAAGGGAAAAAGGCAAAAGAGAAGTTTACGATTTCCCTTTTAACCCTTTTATCTTTTGACCTTTAACTTCCGTTCAGTTGCTTATTCTCATTCCACGCTTTTCCTCTTAGCTTCTATCCCTGCTCCGCAGCAAGCTGAATCATCGCCTCCAGTTCATTCATAAGTTCTGTGTCTGAAGTAAAGCCTACGGAAAAAAACCTTTGTTTTCCATTGGCATCAATTATGAATTTTGTAGGAATGCCGGTTACTTTATAAGCAGACATTATACTGAATATTTCAGGATTCTCAGCTGATGGCTGATCCATAAGAACCAAAAAAGGATATTGACTTTTGGATAAGTAATCTTTTATCCTTTCCGTTGCACCTTCCTGTTTCTCCTGAGTGTTGATGAACAAAAATTTTACTTCCGGATGTCTGTCCTGCATTTTTTTCATAGCCGGAAATGAGGCCTTGCATGGCACACACCAGGTTGCCCAAAAATCTATCACCACAATCTTACCCCTGAAGTCGGAAAGGGAAACGGCATTACCTTCAACATCCTTTAATGTAAACTGGAAAGCATCTGCATCCTGCATTTTCTTTTTAAGTCTTTCCTTTAAAGCAGCTACCACATTTTTTTGCAGGTCGGTAAAAAATGCATCAAATGCTGTTTCACTGCCTCCCTTTTTCATATACAATTCTTTCAAAAGACGATTCATCCCCTCGTTGGATTTTCCGGTCCTGGCCATTTCCAGGAGCAATGAATAGGCTTTATCTGACTGGTTATTGTGTACAAGTAAATTGGCAAACCGCTCAACAGAAGCAGGCATACCTTTTTCCGGTGATTCATCGAAAGCCTTTTCCTGGTAGTGCAGGGCCTCCTTGTATTTTCCCAGTTCATACAGCGCCCTTGCATAAGTATCGTTATAAGGATAAAATGCAAATTTCATAAACCGTTTCCAGTCCGCTTCGGGAAAATCAGCAGGCCTTGCATCCGGATCATCTTTGATGGATAAATAAAGATCAAGGGTTTGTTTTGCTAACGATTCCGCTTTTTTCAGGTCCTTATCCTCTTTCATCAGCGAGGATGCAGCCATATTCAAATAAGATGTCTGGTTGAATTTATTGGCCATGGAAGATATCATCCTGTCAAACTCCTTATATTTTCCTGCTTCTACATAATCCATGGCTACAATGCCTTTCAGCATATCAATGGTCTCAGCATCCTTAGCCTTATGCAGATGATACTTATCGATCATCTCATTCATTTTAAAAAGGCTTATAGCGGGATCTGTTTCTTTTGCAAGGGACCTGATTTCCTGCATCAGCGAATCTTTATTCTGGGCATTAACACAAAAAAAGAAGCCCATGGATATACAGAGAAAAAAAACTTTTATACGATGCATACTATTTTTTTTAATTGTTTTTACAATCATGGATTATCCTCCATGCCTGGATTTTCAAGAAGTATTTTGGAAGGTATTTTCAACACCAGCCTTTCTACAGGTAACGTAAACTCCTGTACCGAACCATCTTCATTATAGATCTGGTGCGTATATGTTGCCGAACCAAATAACGGATCTACTGAAAGCCTCCTCATATCAAACCAGCGGAAACCCTGGCTTGCAAATTCGCGGATACGTTCTTCCATTACAAACTCCAGCAGCGAAAGTTGCTGGCCGCTTATGCTTGCGGGAACCGCAGCATCGGCAGGGGGCATTCTGTTCCGGCGCAAATATTCAAGATCTGAAACAGCTCCCGCCAGGTTGTTCAACCTGACACGGCATTCCGCTCTCAGCAGGATCAGGTCTGGCAATACCACGCCATAACTTGTGGTCAATGGTCCCATTCTCCTTAATAACCCGCTTTGGTATGAAGGTCCAAAGGGGAATGGCGTATTTGTAAAGAACATGAGTCTTAGGTCAGACGCATTATAAAGAGAAACCGTTGCCGGTGAAATCACAAGTTCCGAAGAAGTGATCCAGAAATTTGAGAACTGGCGGGCATAGATCGTTTGAGGATCATCACCGATCACCGGAGTGGTTGGACCGAAAATACTTACGGGTAAAAACATACCGCCCGGAGCAAATGCCGTATTGTAATCAATCAGATTAACAGGAATGGCAGATGACTGAATGGTGGTAAGCGCCCCATCCAGCAAAGGAAGTGCTTCAGCAAATTTGCCCATGAACACATACACTTTTCCCAACAAAGCCTGTCCTGCTGCTTTTGACATGCGGAGCCTGTACTGTGTTTTTGCCGGCAGATCAGGAATTGCAGTTGTGAGGTCTGTTACGATCTGGTCATATACAGCCTGCACCGAAGCCCTTTCAAATTCATTGGCAGAAACATCTGCCTGTTTAATGATGGGGAATCCAGGATCCGTGGAGGCGGTGGCAGCTGAATATGGCTTGCCGAAATAATTGATCAGCATGAAATTCACCCAGGCACGTCCGGCCATGGCCTCTGCCCTGATGGACAGCTTTTGCTGTTCTGTTCCTTCCGAAGCATCCATGACCTCATTAATGATCTTATTATAAGTATACAACTGACTTAAAAGTGATCCGGTTTCAGGAGCGTTCTGATCACTCTCATAGATCATCCCTTCCCATTTGAACAAACGCTGCGTGCGGGGTTCTGCCGCTGAGAAATAAGGCTGTGCCGCCGCCACTTCGTCGCCCAAAAATACCTGGGCGTTTGCTCCGCCTGTATTCAATAAGCCATTATTATTAAGTAACAGGTCATAATCCGATACATTTTGGGCGATCAGTTTTCCCTTGGGTGTGATCTCCAGGAAACTTTTTTTGCAGGAAGCCGACTGGAATAAAAACAGGATCACAAGCGGCAGGGTGAACAAAAATCTATTTGAATATGTTGATTGCATGGTGTTGTCTTTAAAAATTAACATGAATACCAAATGTCAGTGTATGCTGGTGTGAGCGAATGCTCCGAACGCCCATGAACGCATCATGGAATTCGGGATCGATATCAAAATCGTTAGCCTTCCAAAGCATGATATTTCCAGCCTGCAACCTGACATCAATATATTTCGCATTCAATTTATTACTCAGTGCCTGGGGAATTGTATAAGAGAGGGTAATGTCACGCAGCTTTATAAATGAAGCGCTTACTACATTGATGTCAGCATATTGGTAATACCCTATGTCCCTGCGCGTATTGCTTGTGGAAGAATTAATAACATACGATGGGATATTGGTAATCTGTTCATCGCCCGGTTGTTTCCACCTGTTCACAAATTCGGAATGTAAATTTCCTGTTGTAAACCCTCCGGTTGCGAAATTATTGTGGGTGAGACGACCTGTATAAAACTGATTTACATCCCTGCGCATTACATGTCCAAGATTCAAAACCGCATTTACTATCACGCGGAAGCTTTTGTAGTTGAACCTGTTTGTAATTCCCCCGCTCCATACCGGCTGGTAAGTGCCCTGGAAGATCACATCATCAGGCTGGGTAATATTTCTTGCAGTGGAGGTGGTTTTGTCCTGTAAAATGATCACCGGATCACCCTTATCATCAAGACCGGCATATTGATAGGCAAACAGGGCAAAGGCATCATATCCTTCCGCAAACCTTTGCTGGATCTGCTGAAAGCCTGTAGTTAATGGTGTCAGGTTGTTTATCCTTACTATTTTGTTCTTGTTATGCGCCAGCGCTACCTGTGTTGACCAGTTAAAATGTTTTGTTTGAAGATTGAGACTGGTAAGCGAAATTTCAAAACCCTTATTTTCCATGGTGCCCAGGTTACCAATGATGCTTGAATAACCGGTCAGACTATTGGTGGGCAATTCTCCCAGAAGGTTATCGGTCGTCTTTTTATACACATCAATTGCACCTTCGATCCTTGAATTTAAAATGGCGAAATCAATTCCAACATTTATTGTTCTGGTGCTTTCCCAGGTAAGTTTGGGATTGGCGGCGGTTGCTATGGTAAGCCCCCTGCCTCCTGGCAGTGTAGTTCCCGTAACAGGATTCAATACATCCTGAGAAGATGCGGTGCCTGGTATGGGTGCATTACCTGTAATGCCATAGGTTGCTCTTATGGCCAGGTCATCAACCCAATCAAGAGAAGATAAAAACTTTTCATCCCTTACATTCCATTTTGCACCCACACTCCACACAGGTTTATTCTGGGCAGATTTATCTATTCCAAATAAATTGCTTCCATCTATCCTCCAGCTGGCGTTGAAAGAATATTTATTATTAAGTGTGTAAGCGCCATTTGCATAATAGGATCTGAAACGGATCTGGCTTTCACTGCTTACAAAAGCATCGTTTATCAATATACTCCTGGATCCATTATTCGGCATCACTGTTCCGGCTAAACCGGTTCTGAGACCCTGATAATCTATGGCGCCGAAAGTTTGCAATAAAGGATTGTATCCACGTACGGTACTGCTGTTAAATACCAACAGATGTTCCTGGCTCTCCTGGCCTGCCAGTAGCGTAAGCCTGTGATCACCACCATTCCATAGCTTATCATAAACCAGCTGGTTTCTAACTGTCCAGTTGCGTTGTGTCTGTTGCCCTGCGCTATATCTTCCGCCTTTATCCGGCAGTGCATATTGTGGAGTAACGGAAGTATTGGGTGCAATGGTAAACTGTACCAGTTCGCTCCTCACCAGATAGCTTTGTTCATTATCGAAGGATGTAATTTTCCTGTTACCTTTTATATAGCCATAAGTACCTTCAAATTTCAATCCGTCCAGTATCCTCAACGTAACTCCGGATATGATCCTGTTCAATAAAGCATCTGTTTTTGTGTAACCAAGATCCACTTCATTCAATGGATTGTAATCAAGATTGATGCGGCTCCGGTCCTGGAAAACATTCCGTACCGAATCACTCAGGTACCTCATGTAAGGAATGGACAGGTTATTACCTGACTGGTCCTGGAAAAGCTGGTAAGGATAGAACCTGTTGTCAACAGCAATATTTCTTTTGTTATTAACTATGGAGTTGGACAGATCCGTGATCAAAAACATTTGCAGCCTGTCATTGAATCTCAGGTCCTGACGGAAATTAAGTTTAAAGAAATTGTCCTGTTCTTTTGGCCGGTTGGAAGTGGCATTGGTATAGGTAAATGATCCATAAAAAGAATGGACCTTCCCACCACTTGATGCAGATACAGTATGGCTTGATAATAATGCGTTGCGGTACCAGAGGTCATTGATCTGGCTGCGGTTACTGAGTGCCGATAAACTGTCGAGGCTTGCCTGGGTTTGTGATGCAGAGGTTCTGCCGAGATATCCTGCATATAAAATGGCCTCATGCGGGGCCACTCCTGTATTTGTAATACTCTGATACCTTGAAATATTATTCCATTGATACACCTGGGCATACCTGGTTGGATTGAATGCATCCTGCAGGTTAAAGATCTCTGTTGCCGATGTAATAAAATCACGGCTATCCAGCACCGGCATATAATCCGCATCAGGACGGCCCTGGAAACTTACAGATCCATCATAATTCACATTCAAATCAGCATTGTTGTTTCCCTTTTTGGTTACAACAACAATTACTCCATTCGATGCCCTTGCCCCCCATATTGATGATGCGGTAGCATCTTTTAGAACCGTAATGTCTGCAACATCATGTGGGTTGATGGTGGAAATATCGTCCATGGGCACCCCATCAACCACATATAATGGATTTCTGTTGGTACCTGTTAAAACATTTGGATTTTGAGGATCGGGAACACCGATGGTTGATAGTCCTCTTATCAAAAATGGATTTTGTGCGGAACCCGGAGCATTGTTTACGGTAAGCCCGGGAATGAGTCCGTCAAGCCTTTGTAAGATATTCATGCTTCCCGGACGCTCGGTAAAGATCTGCATATCCGGCTTGGCAAATGCACCGGTACTTCTTTCCCTGGAAATGGTTTGATAGCCTGTGTATACAATCACATCTTCTTCTGATTGCACATTTACTTCGAGGGTGAGGTTGATATGGAAAGGAACATTGCCGAGATAAATCTCATTCGACAGTTTATCAAAACCTATCATCGTGATTTCAAGGGTATAAAATCCTGCAGGAATTTCTTTGAAAATAAAATTTCCTTTTTCATCAGTAGCTGTCATTTTTTTAAGCTGCACCAGTGTTACTGAAGCACCTTCCAAAGCATTTCCTTTACTGTCCTTTACTGTTCCTGTAATAGTTTGCTCCGGCACCGGTTTTACAATAATTACTTTGCCCTCCAGTTCCCAGGTAAGCGGCTGGTTGTTAAAACAGATCTTCAACACCTCGTTGAGTGGAGCATTCCGCACCACTATATCTATGGTACGGGCGCGGTTCAGCACTTCGCTTGAATACAGAAATGAGTAACCCGTTTGCTTTTTGATCTCCTGGAAAATTTTCTCCAGGGGAGCATTCTTCTCAGAGAGAGAAACGTTCTGCGCATATCCGCTGGCGTGGATCTGCAAGCTGGTTGCTAATAATATGATTGCCGTCAGCTTCATAGTTATTTTCAGTTGTTTGGTTAACCGGATACGGCATAACCGGGCCGTATCTCTACTAAGATCATTTTTCATACTTTTGATCAGGTTTGGGTTTACGTTATAAGCAGTCTATTACCATTGTATGTAGCGGATGCACCTAAACCTCACCGGGCAGTGGTCTCAACACTTCCCGGTTTTTCATTTAGTTGCTCCGGTTCTATCAATAATTCTTTACTATTACTTTCCGGCCCTCGATGGAAAAACGGATGCCACCCGTTTTTTCCAGCATGTGCAGCACTTTGGAAACATTTACCTGACGTTGAATGGTTCCGTTGAAATGCTGGTTAACCGCACCATCAAATACCACATCTACATCATACCATCTTTCTATTTGTTTCATGATCGTTTGAATATCCGTGTCATTAAATTCAAACAAACCATTTTTCCAGGCCATCACTTCCTGCAGGTTGTTCTCATTTTGCACTTTGATACCACCATTTGCCAGTCTTGCCTGCTGTCCTGGTTTTAAAAGGCTTTCCTTATTTCCATTAAATACTTTTACAGAACCTTCCAGGAGGGTTATTCTTATATCATCATCTTCATCATAGGCATTTACATTAAACTTTGTTCCCAGCACCCTTACCTGCATATCGCCCTTGCTTACAATAAAAGGACGACCGGCATCATGCTTCACTTCAAAATAGGATTCACCTGTTACGGTAACCGTTCTTTCATTTCCAGTGAACACATTTGGAAAGGTGATGCCTGATGCCGCGTTAAGCCATACCCCTGTTCCGTCGGACAGTTGCAGGTGCATAGGCTTACTGCCCTTAGGAACATATAAAGTATGCAGCTCCACTACCGGAAGTTCAGTGTCAGTATAGGCCAGTTCCCCTTCGTTTAACCTGGATGCATTGGTAGCCCCCAGTGCGGACAATGAACCATTACCAGCATTATCCAGTACTATTATTTTACCGCTGGCGAGGGTTAAAGTGGCTTTATTAGTTGATGGAGGCATCACGTCTTTTACAGGCAGCTGCTGTTGTTCTTCCAAAACAGACAGGTTTTTATCGACAGGATTCCGGATCAAATAAGAACCGGATACTAGTAAAAGCACTATTGCAGCAGCTACTGCAATCCTGCGCCAGATGATATTTTTATTGTTGGTTTTCTCAACAATTGAATAAACCTTATCACTCCTGATGATACGGTTAAACATCCCATCCCAATCAGCAGTGCTGACAGATTCGCCAGGCTGATAACTGTTCCATAGATTTTCAATATAGGCTTTCAGATCAGCATCATCCTGCGCATCATGGAGGTATTCCATCAATTCCTGTTCTTCCTGTGAAGTGGCCTTTTTTGAAGTATAGGCTTCCAGTAAATAAGCAATCCTTTCTTTTGGAAGGTGCATAGTTCTTAGTTTAAACAATAAGAGATCAAAACGGCTTCCGGTTCTGATCATATAGACAGATCCAGGTAAGGAGCGGGTGTACTACCCGGTATGAAAATAAATGGGAGAAGTTTTGAAATCAACAGATGATCAGCCATATCATCATTCCAATAAAGGCAGCATGCTTCAGGTAGGCTCTGATAAATTTGATCGCTTCCGCCATATGGTTCCGGACCGTATGTGGAGAGATGTTCAGTTTTTCTGCCACCTGGTCTCTGGTGAGTCCATCCTGTTTACTAAGCCGGAATACCAGCTGGCGTTGCTGGGGCAGTTTTGAAATGGCTTCGTTGATCAACCTTTCGCTTTCCCTTGCCAGCACCGTTTCATCCGTGATATTTTGAAAGGCCGGTGATTCAGCAATCACCCTTAGAAGTTTACGTTCCAAAGCCAGCTTTTTGTAATATTTAAAAATCTGGCGGTAAAGAGCAGTAAGTAAATAGGCATCCGGGTTTTGGATATCGGGGAGTGTAGCCCTGTTTTTCCAGATCTTAACAAAAATATCCTGCACCATTTCCTGTGCCAAATCACTACTGCCGGTCATTTTCAGGGAAACGGAATAAAACCGGTCCTTATACTCATCAAACAACATACGAAATGCCTTTTCATCGCCCAGCGCTACCTGGCGCAGCAATACGGATTTATCATATGGTGTGAAATTTTCCAAGATCTTGTGTGGATGAAAATAAAGAAAATTTCAAAAGTGAAATTATTATCCGGGAAGGCTATGTTGGAATTCATATAGTAAATATGGCAATAGAGTTAAATAGAGAAAGAAAGAAAAGATGTTTACACGCTTTCTTCTTTACAAAGTATGATAAAGATGATCGGGCCTGAGGTAAATTAATATTTGATTGATTATTAAATATTTTTGGCAGCTAAACCTCTGCCCGTTATTTTTGCACTCCCAAATAATTGAGAATGATCTCGTAGCTCAGTTGGTAGAGCAATACACTTTTAATGTATGGGCCCTGGGTTCGAGTCCCAGCGGGATCACAAAAAGCCTTGATGGATAACATCATGGCTTTTTTTATGCTCTTTACTGGAAAATTATGTTCAAGGAAGAATTTTAAAACTTTGCTGGAAGCAAAATGAAAGGAATTGCAGATCAGGAAATGAAATCCAGAATTTATATTGAGGATCTGGTCCTGAAAGGTAGAATCCTTAAAATTTCCACATTTTCATGGTGTATAATTCCAAAATGCGAAGAAGCATAAGTGTTATCAATTATTGACAATGCTATTCCCCTCTGCTAATTTTGCACGTTGTTTACAAGCTATTCTATGAAAACCACCACTACTCTGCACTGCTGCCGTAGCACAAATTCTTGTGCAACCGGAATTCATCCTGACAGACGAACCCAATAGTGGCGCTTTTCAAGAACAAAGCCGCAACATTATTTTATACCAATACTAATATTCCTTATGAAAACATCTTTACGAGTTATCATCCCGGCCATTATTATTTTTTCTGCCTGCCTGCCGGCACAGGCACAAACGTTAAGCAGCAGCCCTACCCTGTCCTTTTCTAACAGCACGGGCTTTGCGGATAATATCGCCCAGGATGGAGAGGGCGGATCTGGCGCCATCACTGATTTTAACCTCCAGGTAATTCCAATCAACAGTGCTGGTTCCATCATCAATGCCGACCCGCTTCAATATCACGATGGGGCTGACTGGTTTGGCTATCCTCCTCTCCTCACCTATGGCGATATCAACCCGCATTACGGATGGGCCATCAGGTCGGACAATGGAAACAACTTTTCCCTGCAATCACTGAGCTTCCTGGACTGGGGCGAGTTTTCAGGTTTTACCTTTGTTATTGAAGCCTTCAATAACAACGTTTCTCTGGGTTCAGTGAGTTTTCCCGGCAACACCACGGAAAATATGGTGGTACTTGATCATTCAGGCGTACTGAACAGCAGGTTTCAGAATGTGGATGAGGTGCGAGTATACCGGCAGGATGGCGCAGACGCATGGACGGGCCTCAACCAGATCAGGATCTCCACCCCTGCAGCAATTCTTCCCGTACAGGGTCTGGTTTTTACAGCTTCCCAACAGGGAAGCGCAGTTACATTAAACTGGAAAACGGCCACCGAGCAGGGCACCAGGAACTTTGTGGTACAGCATAGCAGCAATGGATCATCCTGGAAAGATCTGACCTCTCTGGAGGCTGCGGTGAACAGCAATACCGAAAATGAGTACCGGTTTATTCACCATCCTGAACAAAAGGGTCTGCACCAATACCGGCTGATGCAGGTGGATCTTGATGGTGATAAAACATACAGCCGCATCATTGCCCTGGATATTTCCGGCAATGGTAAAAGATTCAGCATTTACCCGAATCCTGTGTTGAATGGCCGGTTGCAGATACAACTCAATGCAGATTCCCGGATAGAACTGTATAATGCCCATGGCATTTTAGTATGGCAAAAGCAACTGACTACCGGTACGCATGCACTTTCATTTCCGCAGGTATCAAGAGGTGTCTATTACCTTAGATCAGGAGAGCAAACCACTACTATTGTTTTGCCATAAACAGGTATAAATAAATTAATTAAAATAAAGCCGGTCCCGAAAGGAGCCGGCTTTATTTTTTGATCTTTAAATCACAGGAAGTATCCTGTGCGTATGAACCTACCCGTTATTGAATATCCGGGGAAATTATTAATGTTTTACACGGCTGCTTATTGCAAAACCTCATGCACTTTCTTCATCAATTCAATAGTATGGTTACTTCCTCCTGTCACCGTAAGATAATTGCGGTCCGCTTTGGCACAATACACCGGCAGGGAACCATCATCTTCTATTTTCCTGGTTTGCTGAAGTACCACATTCAGATCCTGTGCTTTTAACCGGTTGAATACCTCTTCATCAGGCGTAAAAAACATGGTATTCGCATCCAGCGTCTTACCGAGGAAAACATCTTTAGCCTGTTTTTCCTTTGTGCCTTCCTGCATATAATCTTCTATATTTTCTTTTTTATCAGAAAACATTACCACGGTTTTATCTGCGGGGATCTCGTTCAAAACAAATCTTGCCAGTTGTTGAACATATTCATCGGAGGATTTGCTCCAGCAATGGTTCTTTTTCAGGTGTTCCCTTCTGCCCCAGCTGGTGAAAATATTGTTTGGATCGAATACAAGTTTTTGATCAAACAGGTCTGCTACCACCTGTCTTCCATTAGTGTTCACCAGGTTGATCAGGCCTGACCGATAGGAACCTACCATTGTAAATGCAGCACTGAGAAAGCCTGCATCATTGTGCAAACCAACCAGCACATAATTATGCTCCCTGGTGTTACCATATTTCTCAAGTGTGATCAGCTGGTCTCCTATGCGAAAAAAACTTTTATTAACTTTTAAAGGAGGATGAACAGGAGTAAAATTGATTTCAGGAACATGTTGCATGAAGAGGCATAAAGGCAACAGATAAAGTAATGTTTTCACAAATCAGCGATTTTCAGGTAGCTGCAGAATCAGTCCTCTCTTTTCATGTGCACTGCATTAACCTTACTTCATCATTTTTTATGCCAGCCGGATCTGAGACGCCTGCCTGTTATTCCTTTAACCCTCCAATGATCTTTATAACCGCCTTAATCATCTCCGACTGTTCCTGCAAATGCCCATGTTCCGCCTCAATATTCACATAAGCCCTTCCCTGTTTTCCATAATGAACGCTCAGGGAACCATCGTCTTTGATCTTTTCATTATGCTGCAATACAGTACTGATGTTCCGGGCCACCAGCTGATCATAAAACGATTTTTCAGTGGTAATAACAAAATCATCAGGGTCCATGTGCTGGTTGATATGAACTTTCAGTGCCTCATCCTTTCTGTTCTTTTTGTAATCATCAATTGAAAATCTCTTATTTGTATTATTATGTATGGCAATGACCACTCCATCTCCGGGTACCAGTTCCAAAATAAAATCCGCAAATAATTTTACCTGGCTGTCTGCCGATGCCGTGTAATTATGAAATGTCTGAAGCGTTTGTTTCCTTCCTTCAAAAGAAAATATCCGGTTGGGATCAAATTTAAATGTAGTGCCCTTCCAGTTAAAGCTGATATTTCTATTGCCATTGTTATGGATGGTGATGAAGGTGCCCCCGGTTTCTGAAATTGTTTTCAGGGCAGCTGACACCGCCGTTTTTTCATCATCGTGAAGCTGGATGAAAGTGATTTTCCCTTCGGGATCATATGTTGTACGGGTAACGCCAATAGTTCTGTCGCCCAGGTTAAACTCAAGGCTTTCTATTTCAGGAGTGATATTTTTTTCACGTGCGTGACATCCTGAAAACAATAAAAGGGCTATATAAAATAAATGTCTGATACAATAATGATTTACTAAGATCCCAGCTCAGCACTCAGCTTTTGCATAATATCTTTTTCAATCATTTTTTGTGCCAGTGATATCATGTTCTTAAAGGCCTTCCCTTTAGAAATGCCATGACCAATAATGACGGGCCTGGAGATACCGAGTACCGGTGTGCCGCCATAATTTTCAAAATTGAAGCGTTCAAGATATTCATGTTGTATTCCCTTCTCATTTGTTATATCAAAAAGGGACTCTGCCATCTTTAAAATGATATTGCCTGTAAAACCATCACAAACCATCACGTCGGCCTTATCCATCAATACATCACGGCCTTCCACATTACCTGTGAAATGAATATGCCTGTTTTCTTTCAGTAAAGGATAGGTTGCCTGGGCAAGTAAATTTCCCTTCCCCTCTTCTTCACCAATATTCAATAAGGCCACTCTTGGATTTTCTATTCCAAGTATGTTCCGGGCATACACAGAACCCATGATGGCAAACTGGTTCAGGTGCTCGGGCTTGCAGTCGGAATTGAGGCCTACATCAAGCAACAAACCGGTATGGCCATTTTCTTTGGGAATGATGGTAGAAATGGTAGGACGAAGTACGCCTTCCAGGGTTTTAAGTGAATACAGGGATCCAACCAACATGGCTCCAGTATTTCCGGCGCTGATAAAAGCATCGGTTTTACCGGTGGAAAGCAAATGAAAGCCTATGGCTATGGAGGATTGTTGTTTTTCTTTAAGTGCCCTGGTAGGGTGCTCGTGCATGCCAATTACCTGAGGTGCATGCACTATAGTAAATGAAGATTCAGGAAGAGGGTGATCGGCAAGTACCCGGGAAATCTTTTCTTCATCCCCAACGAGTACCAGGTGAGCACTTCCATCTTCCCTATATTGTTGAATACCTTTAACAGCTTCCAGTGGGGCGAAATCGCCACCCATCATATCAATTCCTATCTTCATTGTATACAGTCCCGTATTTACGGGATGTTTACTTTTTAACCGGTGAGTTTTCGGCTACCACCTGACCTTTGTAATACAATTTACCTTCACTTACATGCGCACGGTGGCGAACATGTGTTTCACCTGTTGTTTTATCAGTTGTTAATGTCGCAGCTACTGCCTTATAATGCGTTCTGCGTTTCGCACTTCTCTGCTGCGAGTGTCTGCGTTTGGGATTTGGCATATTCTTGAATTATAATTTGTTTTTGTAATGAGCCAAAGGCTAATGGTTATTGGCTATCCAGTCCTTTAAACTTCTCCAGTCCTTTCCAGATCGGGTTGGATCCCCCGTTTTCTTCCGTTTTCAAATTGTTCAGCACTTCCCTGGCCACAGCATTGCAAAAAGGACCATCCATATTCTCATATTCACAGGTCTTTTGCATGGGTATGCTCAGGTTTACAAATTCATAGATCCAGTCCTTTACATCTATATGGCTTTCGCCCCTTGAAATGTAATAAACATCCGGATCTTCCTCCTGTTCATTCATAACCTCCGGTTCATCCGTCATTTTCACCGTTACGGTAAACTCATCGAATAACTGGATGGGAAGGTTATTGTTACAGCGGTCGCAGTTCACTTCAGCCTTACCACCAATCTCAAACCTGAGTATCATGAAGCTGTTGCTTTTTTCAAGAAGCAGCTTCACATTGGCTTCGGGATTTCTGAAATCCTGCTCGTTGTATTCCTCAAAGAACCTGTCGTCTATCCTGTAGCTGAACTCATGAACACCTGGCTTCAATCCAACAAACGCTATTTCATATTCCCGCCGGTTACTCATGTTCCCTCCCGTTTTAATTACGGGACGCAAAGGTA
This sequence comes from uncultured Chitinophagales bacterium, assembly GCA_946886475.1. The sequence goes on from CAMPIQ010000005.1 coordinate 51,493, forward strand.
AAGGAATTAGGCTGAAACAGTGTATTTTGAGCAGGGATTTTAACGAATTCTGCCTATAAAAACATGCTGAAAAGTATTCTCCGGGACCGCTGGCTCCTTTTTTTACTGGCACTTTCCATTCTTATCAAACTCTTCTCCCTGAACGAACAATGGGTGGAAAGATATTACAGCCTGGGCTTTTATCCGGGTTTTTCAGTGATCCTGAGAACTTTACTGGGCCGGATCCCTTTCAGCATAGGGGATATGCTCTATCTCCTGGCTTTTTTTTACATAATAGCAAGAACCTGGAAGTTTTTAAAGATCCTGGCCAGGCGCCAGGTACAGGAATATCTTTCCTGGATCCTGTTTAGAAAATTCCTGAAGCTGGTACTGGGCATCTACCTTGTATTCAATATTTTCTGGGGACTGAATTATAACCGCGTAGGTATTGCCGGCCAGCTGCAATTAGATGTGAAGCGCTATAGCAATGAAGAGCTGATTGCGCTGACTACCCTTCTTTCCCAAAGGCTGAATGGTTATGCAGCTGCGGTGGATTCCGTGGAAAGGCTGAAATGGAAGGACAATAAATTTTTATTTGGCCAGGGTATCAGGGACTATGAAAAAATAAAAAGAAGGTATCCCTTTCTTGAATATAAAACTGCTTCCATAAAACCTTCTCTATACAGTGCGGTTTCACATTACTTTGGTTTCAGCGGTTATTTCAATCCCTTTTCAGGTGAGGCACAGATGAACAGTTCGGAACCGGTCTTTGTGAAGCCTTTTGTTCTGAACCACGAAATTGCCCATCAGCTGGGATATGGAAAAGAGAACGAGGCCAGTTTTGTATCTTTTTTGGTGAGTAAGGAATCGGCGGAGATCGATTTCAGATATTCAGTGTATTACGAACTTTTTTATAATGCCCTTTCAGAAATAAGGATCAACAAAGACACATCAGCTGTAAAAAACTTCATCAACAATTTACATCCAAGGGTGCGCAGTGACAAAAGAGAAGAAATTGCATTCAGGTTGCGGCGAAAAAATAAAATGCAACCGTATGTATCGGATTTTTATGATAATTACCTGAAGGCAAATAACCAGCCCGGCGGACTGGCCACCTACAACGAGGTTACCGCCTGGCTTATAGCCTATATGAAAAAATATGGAACCAAGGAAATGTAGCAGGCAATAATCATTGCCCGTAATTGCCAATTCTTAATTCCCGCTTCTTACTTATTTGTCCTGCTTTCTCTTCACAAGTTTCATTAGGTTTGCGGAACATATGGCAGATTATTTTTTGAATAAGGTGGTGGCCGTTACGGGGGGAACAGATGGTATAGGCAAGGCCCTGGTTTATGAATTACTGGCCAGAGGCGCCAGGGTGGCAACCTGTAGCAGGAATCATGATAAATTATACCAGCTGCAATCAGATTATCCTTCCTATCCTTTACACACGGTAGTAGCGGATGTAAGTAATGAAAACGACTGCAGGCATTTCATTGAATCAACCATTAAAGTTTTTGGAAATATTGATGTACTGATCAACAATGCAGGTATTTCCATGAGAGCATTATTTAAAGAAGCATCACTTGATGTAACCAGACGGGTAATGGAGATCAATTTTTTTGGTACGGTGTATTGCACAAAATATGCTTTGAATTCACTGATCAGTAAAAAAGGAACTATTGTAGGAATATCTTCAGTAGCAGGTTACCGCGGGCTGCCTGGAAGAAGTGGTTATTCCGCATCTAAATTTGCTTTGCAGGGATGGCTGGAATCTATCCGTACGGAACTTGCGGGTGATGATGTACATGTAATGTGGATATCGCCGGGATTTACCAACTCCAACATCCGGCACGCGGCTTTAACCAATGCCGGTGAAAAGCAGGGTGCTAGTCCCATGGATGAAGGAGCCATGATGACAGCGGAAGAATGTGCTGATAAAATTTTATCGGCCATAAGAAAAAAGAAAAGAACAGTGGTGATGACCTTTACCGGAAAAAGGGCTGTGTTCATGCAGAAATTCTTTCCCGGCCTTACGGATAAGCTGATCAGAAAGTTTTATTTTAAAGAAAACAAATTGGTGAAGTGAGCATTCCGCCGGTAAATTTTGAACGATGAATTTCACAACAAGTGTTCCATGTTGACCTCTTTTGAACTTTGAATTTTGAACTTTGAACCATAACCCTTCCAGATCCTAAACAAAAATATTAATGCCCTTAGTTACGCTTACATCCGACATTGGTGAACAGGATTATCTGGTTGGAGCTGTCAAGGGCAGGCTGATGCGTATCAACCCCGATTTTCAGATCATTGATATCACCCATAAACTATCGCCTTTCAATTATCCGCAAACTGCTTATGTATGCCGCAACGCAATTAAAAATTTCCCTGAATTTACTTTTCATATCATTCTGGTAAACCTGTTTGAATCAAAGCCCGAACAATTACTGCTTGCCTTTCACAACGACCAGTACCTGATATGCGCCGATAACGGTTTGCTGGGCATGATACTGGAAGAAAAACCTGATATGGTTCTTGGCATACCAATGGAAAAAACCGCTATCAAGAATACTTTGTATTGTATTGATGTTGCTGCCAGGGCAGTAATTCAGTTAAGCAATGGCGAGCAGCTGGAAAAAATTGGCATTCCCGACACCAGTTACCTGGAGAAAAATCCATTAAGGCCAACACTTGGTGATAACTGGATAGAAGGCCAGATCATTTTCATTGACAATTTTGAAAATGTGATCGTCAATATTACTCAGGAGCAGTTTGAACAACAAAGAAAAGGCAGAAGATTCAAGATCGTTTTCAAAAGAGATGAGATCATTGAACGCATCAGCGGATCTTATGCAGATGTTCCTCAGGGTGAAAAGCTTGTTTTGTTCAACAGCGCGGGCTATATGGAGATCGCCATCAATAAAGGCAATGCAGCCGGACTCTTTGGACTCAAAGGTTATAATGATGGCAACAGCCAGCAGGTTTCATCAATGGTGCAGAACCGCTTGTTCTATCAGACGGTGAAGGTTTTTTTTGACTAAAACCTGGAAATTCAAAAATCAAAAGCATGCCCTTACGAAGGAAGGTGCAAAAGGCAAAAAACGGGAAGCCGCACCACCCATCAACCTACTTTTAACTGTCTTTTTCATCACCGTGAGGTCAACATTCGTTGATTCAGTTAAAAAACTACCGGATAATTCATAAATCCCGCGCCGGTAAAGATTTTTTAACTTAGAGTTTTGCATTTTCATTTTGCATTTTAAATTTTACATTTTGCTTTTCCCTTCCCTATTTTTGCCTGTCCCCGGACATAGCATGAAACATGCCGGGATTAAACTAACCACCTTCTATGAGTTTTAGAAACGTCAACAACATTGCCGGATGGATTGTGTTTGTCATAGCTTCTCTTGTTTTCATACTTACATCAGAGCAAAGAGGAAGTTTCTGGGATTGCGGAGAATTTGTTTCCGCCTGTTATAAAGTACAGCTTCCCCATCCTCCGGGCGCACCGCTCTTTATTTTATTGGGCAGGTTCTTTGTAATTCTTTTCGGAGATGATCCCATGACCGCTGCCAAGGCAGTGAATATCATGAATGCGCTGGCCAGCGGAGCTACTGTTTTATTCCTGTTCTGGTCCATCACCCACTTTGCAAGAAAATTACTGGTGGGTTTACGTACCGAACCGGATATGCAACAGGTATACACCATAGTAGGCGCCGGTATTGTTGGCGGACTTGCTTATACATTTTCAGATTCTTTCTGGTTCAGTGCTGTTGAAGGTGAAGTATATGCCTTGTCCTCTTTGTTTACCGCACTTGCTTTCTGGGCAGTGTTGAAATGGGAAAGAGCCGATGATGCAGCAGGTAATAATCCTGTTTTAAGGAACCGGGCCGACAGGTGGATCGTTTTTCTTTTCTTTTCCCTTGGACTTTCAATTGGTGTACACCTGTTGGGAATACTTGTAATTCCTGCAGCAGTGATGGTATACTATTATAAGCGGTATACTTATACACGCAAGGGGGCCATTTGGGCTTTCATCATTGGATGTCTGGTTACCGGCGTTGTGCAGGTTGTAGTCATTAAATGGACCGTGCTCATTGCAGGTAAGTTTGATATATTTTTTGTGAATGGATTTGGAATGCCATTCTTTTCAGGCTTTGCCATTTTCTTTATCCTGCTTGGATTACTGGTATGGTTTGGTCTTCGTGTTGCCGATAAGAACAACTGGTCATTCCTTCGCCTGGGTCTCTGGTGCTTTGCATTTATGATGATAGGTTATTCTACCTACATCACTACGCTTGAAAGGTCCAACGCCAATCCGGCCATGGATATGAATAATGTTGACAATCCAATGAGCCTTGTTTATTACCTCGGCCGCGAGCAATATGGATCACAGCCTATATTAACTGGTCCGCACTTTGCCGCACCGGTGAAGCGGGATGAAAGAGGTCAGCTTATATTGAAAGAAGGTAAAAAAAGATACGCCAAGGGCGATGGCCGCTATATTGAATTACCAAGGGAAATGGAGTATTCCTATTACAATGAGGATGTACAATTATTCCCCCGTGTATGGGATCCCAGCAATGACCAGAACCATGCGGATTTTTATAAACAATGGTTGAATCTTGATGAATTCAGGGCACGTGCACCGGGACTGGTGGCACAGGTAGATTATGACAATAATATTATTTACACCGTTGTTGACCGCCAGGGTACAAGAGGTGAAACCTATACCCTTCCCGACGGATACCGTCCGAAGGTGGCGCCGGGACAGCAAATAGATAATGGTACACCCATAGCACAACAGGCGCCCTCATACCTTGATAATATACAATGGTTCATGACCTACCAGATGGGTTTTATGTACTGGAGATATTTCATGTGGAATTTTTCAGGCAAACAAAACGACCTGCAGGGATTTGGCAATAAAAGAGATGGCAACTGGATCTCCGGCATCTCTGTAATAGATAATGCAAGGCTGGGAGACCAGTCTGCCATGCCCGACAGCATTAATGAAGGAAAGGGCACCAACAAACTATTCCTGCTGCCCTTTATCCTTGGTATCATTGGTTGTGTATTTCATTTCATGAGAGACCGGAAAGACTGGATCGTTACTTTTCTTTTATTTTTCATGACCGGTGTGGCCATTGTGGTTTACCTGAACCAGGCCGGTAACCAGCCGCGTGAACGGGATTATGCATTTGCCGGATCCTTTTATGCATATGCCATCTGGATAGGCTTATCGGTTGTTGGTTTTGTACGAATGGCCCTTGAGAAAAACGAGAAACAGGCATTTACAAATAATATATTATACAGCAGTCTTGCCACATTGCTGGTGATGCTGATGAGTGATGCCAATAATATGCATGGAGGCACCGTGCTTGCTGCAGTTGTAGGCGCACTGCTTACCGCTGCCATTGCAGCCATCTTTACACTGGTAGTGCGATCGGTAGCCGGAAAAACAAACAACATCCGCATGGGTGGACTGGTAGCTACGCTGCTTTGTTTGATAGCACCGGTAATCATGGCTTCGGAAGAATGGAATGATCATGACAGAAGCAAAAAATTACTGGCACCTGAAATGGCGCGTAATTATCTTGATGCCTGTCCAAAAGATGCCATCCTCTTTACATTTGGTGATAATGACACGTATCCTTTATGGTATGCGCAGGAAGTTGAAGGCGTAAGGCCTGATGTAAGGATCGTGAACACAAGCTTACTTGGAATTGACTGGTATGTAAACCAGTTGCGTTATAAGGTAAATGAAAGTGCACCGATTGATGTAATCTGGAGCGCGGACCAGGTGAGAAACCTGCAGGTGATTTACAATGGCACCAGAGGTGATGAAAGCTTTGCACCTACAAGGCTTGACAGCTTTATGAAAAACAGTGTAGGCCCGCTGTTACATGGAGAAGACAAATCGCAGATAGTGGTGAACTTTCCCATGCAGTTAACCATTCCTGTAGATACGGCATTTGTAAGAACATCAGGACTGGTTAATGCTTCAGATATCGTATTGCCGCAATTCACACTGGAGATCTCACCTAATAAAAATATGTTCACGCTTGACCAGCTCACCATTTTAAATGTGCTGGCCACCACCCAATGGAAACGCCCAATTTGTTTCACATCACCAGCTGTTGATTTTCTTGTTCCTTATATGAGACAGGAAGGAATTATTTACAGGGTTGTTCCAACTGCCAGCAGGCCATCGGCACAACTGGATGTTTTAAAAACAGCTTCTATTCTTCCAGGTTTCCAGGCGGGAAATGCAGAAATACCAGGTGTATATTTTGATGAAGAAAACAGGAGACAGCTGATCTCTATCCGCGAAACATTTGCTGAAACCGCATCAGGCCTTGTTGATCTTGGCAAAAGCAAAGAAGCCATTGACCTGTTGAATAGATCTGTGAGCCTCATGGATACCATCAACATGCCATATGGAAAAGTTAGCAGGTTTAACCAGCATAACAGGGCTTCGGTAAAAATGTGGGAAGCTGCTTACAAAGCCGGACATAAAGAACTGGCTGAGCAGATTAAAGCACCCCTGCTCAGGGATCTGAACCAGCAATTAAATTATTATGCATCTGCTGGTGATATGACGAGAGCTGAACTGGATAATATCCTGAACCAGTATGTAAAAACAATGGAGACCACAGGCGATCCCAACCAGGCTGATAATTTTCTTTACAGCAGTCTTGATGACAGGCAGAAAGGATTTTTCACAGACATAAAAAGTTCTTTTGAATTTACAAAATTCATTGCCAACCGGTCAGCTGTAGTGCTTCCACCTACCATAAATGAGCTGATACCACAGGCAGCTGATTCGGCAGGGAGAGACAGTAATTAGGAAGGCGGGAGTGCGTAAATAGTCGGGAGTC
>CAMPIQ010000006.1 GCA_946886475.1 uncultured Chitinophagales bacterium
CATGACCTTCCCTACCACAACCCGGGCAGGTTTCGTGACCATGTTTTCGATTACCGGCCAGTGCCATTTCTGTTGTTATTATTCCTGTGGGCACAGCAATGATCCCATATCCAATGAACATCATAACAGAAGCTATCACCTTACCCCATGGTGTAACCGGTGCAATATCACCATAACCAACTGTTGTAATGGTTACAATTGCCCAATAAATAGAATCCGGGATATTGTTAAAACCGTTTTGCTTTCCTTCTACCAGGTACATTACCGAGCCCAGAATGATCACAATGCTGAGGACTACCAACATAAATATGCTGATCTTTTTTAAGCTGCTTTTGATGGCAGCCTTCAGGAACTGCATTTCCGATAAAAAATGGGCAAGCTTGAAGATCCGGAAAACACGTATCAGTCTTAATGCTCTGAACACCAGCAATGAATTGGCGCCCGGGAAAAATATTGTCAGGTAAGAGGGTATGATGGCAAGAAGGTCAACAATGCCTATAAATGATGTAACATACATCAGCGGCTTTTTAATGCAAATCAGTCTTAAAATATATTCAATGGTAAATATGATGGTGAAACCCCATTCAAAAAAATCAAATAAATAGGCATACTCTTTATTGTACGAATCAATACTATCAAGCATAACAACAACAATGCTTGCGATGATCAGAATCAGGAGTGATACATCAAAAACCTTTCCGGCGGGGGTATTCGATTCATAGATCACCTGATGAAGCTTTTCGCGCCAGGTTAAAGGTTTAGATACTGACATATGTAAAAATTAAAATTAATTGTACAATGGTTAACTGGTGCGATGTGTACTGGAAATTACGATGTGGCCGTTTATCCGGCATATAAATGAGTATTTTGAATTCATGATAATGTATGGATTAAGACATTCAGTATTTCTTTTTTGGAGGGCTGTTTAGTTTCTTAACCAATCCGCCAAGCGTTAAACCCTGTACTACAATTGAAAATAATACCACCACATAGGTTATTGATACTATTAAATTACGTTCCATGTCAACAGTTAAGGAAAGAGCGAGTGCAACAGAAACACCACCTCTCAGGCCTCCCCATGTCATCACCAGAAATGTACCCGGTTTGAATTCTCTTCCGAAATGAAAAAGATAAGAAGGTATAATAAGTGAAAGATATCTTGAAACGAGAAGCACAAGCGCCGCAACCAGACCAATTACAATGAAGGTTAATTCAAAAGGTATAACCATCAGTTCCAATCCTATCATTACAAACAAAATAGCATTGAATATTTCGTCTATCATCTCCCAGAACTTTAGCATGTAATCTCCCGACTCTTCCGACATAGCTTCTTTCACTCCCTGATTGCCAATGATCAAGCCGGCTAAAACCATTGCCAATGGCGCTGAAAAATGCAGGATGGAAGCAAGTGCGGTTCCTCCAAAAACGAGGGCAAGGGTTATCAACACCTCTGTCTGGTAATGATCGATCCTTTTCAGCATCATAAATCCGAGATAGCCTATAAACAATCCAAACAGAATACCTAAGCCAATTTCCTTTAATAATAAAACCGATACATCTATTGCATTTATCCGGCCCGTTCCCCCGGCAATATCAAATAAGGTGATAAATACAACAACGCCTACACCATCATTAAATAAAGATTCTCCTGTGATCTTGGCCTCGGTAGATGGCGATATCCCTGCCTTGTGTAAAATTGAAAGAACCGCTATCGGATCTGTGGGCGAAATTAAAGCCCCAAAAATCAGGCAGTGAATATAGGAAACGGGTTCATAGATCAATGGTATAATAAAATACAAGGCCGTACCTACCAGGAATGTAGAGATGAGGATACCGAGGGTTGCAAAAGTATAAATGGGAGTCCGGAATTTTCTGATCTTATTGATATCTGTATGAAGGGCCCCTGCAAACAAAAGAAAACCCAGCATGAAATTCAATATGAACCTGGAAAAGTCAAGCTGGTGCAAAATGTCACTAAAAAATGCAGATAGTGATGAGGCCTTCCCGGCTAACAAAACCAGGAGTGATAATAAGATCGACAAAACCATCACACCAATGGTTGACGGCAATTTCAGGAACCTGATATTTATATATGCAAGCAGGGCGGACAAGGTTACAATGAAAGATATCAGTGTGAGTATATCCATTCAGCAGGCTTTGATTCGAATTTGCCGAAGATAAAATTCTTTTCCCTTAGGTTCCCTAATATGTAAACGCGTGAATTACTATTGTCCCGTTTAGAAAAATCATGACTATGATGTAACCTTTATCTAATTTTTTTTCAGGTGCAACAAGATCAAAAACAATAAAAAACTTAGAGAGACATTAAGTTCCTACAAATGATAAGCTTAACGCAAACCGAAAAATAAATCCTTCATTTAAATGATCATACATTTAACGTTCCTTCTATGGAATCATCCAGCGTTTTGCCTGAAATTGCTCCCGCTACCCTTTTCAACAGGCCAATAGCTATATTATTCCTGGTATCCCAGTAATAACCTCCATCAGGCTCAAACCGGATAACCGAAATCCTTGGATCATCTACGCCCTCTGTAAACCATGTTTTAAGCATTGGGTTCCACAATTCTTTGATCTTTTCCTTATTATCATTAATAGTTGCATTGCCATACAAATGCAAAAAATCCGAATAATCCGAACCCTGGAAAAGCAATTGAATAAATGGATCGGATGCAACGGCTTTATTTTTATGGCTATCCTTAGCACTCAGAAACCAGAAAATTCCATCATCATCCAGTTGTTGAACCGACATTGGTCTTGCATCAAATGGCTGTCCTGCTTTAAGATCGGTACAGAAAAAACAACTTGAGGCTTTTTCATTTAATTCCCTGATCTTCATCCTGGCTTTTTCGCCCCATAAATCTTCGTAGTTGTCTTCAGGTTGCTGATTGTTGATGCTATTCATTTTTTTATCTTACTGCATCAAAAATAATACCCCGTTGAACTGATCTGTTACGCCAGCCTAATTGAACGATCATGATATAAAAAAACCAGGCATGTGCCTGGTCCTTATATATCGAGCAATAGTTTTATTACTGCATTCCCGCAGCTATTTCTGCTACAATAGAAACGGGGATGAACATAGAGAAATTATAAACCGAATGCCTGGCCTTAACAAAGTCCTTACGGATCTCACTTAAGCCATGCTTATAAGTGAACTCCAGACCAAAATCAACCTGGCGGGAATTTTTACTTCCAAAGTTTACGCCGATTCCACCTATCCCATTCCAAACACCTTTATGGTAAACCCCATCCGGTGCATCTTCACTTCCCGTTTCAAAGATCTCCTTGGCTGACATCAAAAATCCACGTTCTCCACCCGCGGTTAAATACATGTGGCCAAAGTATTGCCTTAACATCACCGAAAGATTAAAATAAGTGGTTCTTACCTTAACGGTTTCATTTGTTTGCTCAAGTTTAAATCCCTGGCCGGAGAATATACCTTCAATGGCCATGGAGGTTGTTTTACGTTTTGGTTTCCCCAAAGCAATATATACGCCCATTCCTCCACTTGGACTAACCAGTGTGTTGGTGGGTTCATTATCATCCCAATTAATAAAATTACTGGCGTTGACACCGGCCTTAAAATAAACCGCAGCACCATTTATTTCTTCAAGATCCTGGGAAAAGCAGTTAAAAGAAAGAATTGAGAATAGGAGTACAAGTTTAGTTCTCATGAATTATTAGTTTTGGTTACGGAAAGTTTTACTATTCAGGGCACAAACATAATAGAAAAACAGGCAATCTAAAATACCTGAAAGCAGGTATTATTTAACTGATCCGGCCAGTATACATCAGGGATAATTGATACCTGCATCCAGTTTACCATCTTCCGGATGCACAATCCTGATTTCTGCAATCCTAAAACAATAACTTCGCGGCAAAAGTCATCGCATGAAACTTGAAGAGCAAATACAACAAAGAAGTGAAAATAAATGCGAATTGTGCGGTTCAGAAAATAATATTCAGCTTTATGATGTTTTACCCCAATCAGGAAGAGATGCGGATAATTGCATTATGGCCTGTGCAAAATGCATAGCACAATTAGAAAAAAAAGAGGAATTGGATAGTGAACACTGGAAAGTATTAACCGAAACCATGTGGAGTGAGGTTCCGGGAGTACAGGTTGTAGCCTGGCGCATGTTGAATCGCCTTCGCAACGAAAGCTGGGCATCAGACCAACTTGATATGCTTTATCTTGACGATCAGGTGCTGGAATGGGCCAAAGCAACCGGCGACCATGTAAATGAGGCATCTGTTGATCTTCACAAAGATGCTTATGGAGTGGTATTGCAACAGGGTGACACGGTGATTCTTACAAAGAATCTGGATGTAAAAGGTGCTTCTGTTAACGCCAGACTTGGCACAGTGATCAAAAACATCCGGCTGGTACCTGATAATACGGAACAGATTGAAGGAAAAATTGATGGACAGCAAATTGTGATTCTAACCAGGTATGTAAGAAAACAAAGCTGATCCTTTGGCTGCAGGTTCCATATCTGTCAACTTAACTTTTTACCTGTTGTTCTTTCCCGCTTAAGGTTTGTGAGATTTCTAAGATCGTTACGCATTTGATCTGATCAAAATTTGCAATGATGCATATTCAATGGCATAGGATTTTCAGTATCTGCCCCAAGCTATTTATTGAACATGAAGATCCTTGTAATAGAAGACGAACCTGACATGCGTGACAATATTATTTCCTCATTGAAAAAGGAAAAATACAATGTTGAATCCGCGATAGACTATACTGAAGCCCGTAACAAACTTGAGACCTACGATTACGACTGCATTTTACTTGACATTGGACTTCCCGGAGGCAGCGGGCTGGAATTATTAAAGGAATTGAAAGAAGATGGTAAAGAAACAGGAGTTATCGTTGTTTCAGCCAGAGGTTCAATTGAAGACAAAGTAAACGGCCTCAACCTGGGTGCGGATGATTACCTGCCTAAACCATTTCATATTGCTGAATTACATGCAAGGGTGAAATCACTCATTCGCCGCAAAACGCTGGGCGGTTCATTAACTATTGAAATTGAAAACCTGAAGATTGATACAGAACTTAGAAAAGTATCTGTTGATGGAATAAGTATTTCTTTAAACAGAAAAGAGTATGAAGTACTACTTTATCTGGCAACAAATAAAGACAGGCTGGTTAATAAGTCGGCTCTTGCCGAACATGTATGGGGCGACTATATTGATGAAACCAATAGCTTTGATTTTATCTATTCCCAGATAAAAAACCTAAGGAAGAAACTTAAAGACCATAATGCAAAACCTGAGATTACTGCAGTTTACGGCCTTGGTTATAAACTGATCACCTCATGAAGGTCCTTAACTATACAACCACTTACCTGGCAATTTTTCTATTGTTGATCTTATCATTGTGGGCCGCAATATTCTATTACGCCATGCTCGACGAGATCTATGATAGCATAGATGATGGTCTGGATAACCGCAAAGGACTGATATTACAAAAAGCACTTGTTGACCCAACGATACTTAAAAAATCAGGATTCGACGAAACGGATTATAGCATCACACCCATAGACGAGGTAACTGCAAAAAGCATTCATGAATTGTATCTAGACACCATGATGTATATGCAAAATGAGCAGGACTATGAGCCTGTCCGTTTATTAAGGACCGCATTTAAACATAATGATCAATATTACCGGATGCAGGTAGTTACATCAATGGTTGAGGAAGATGATCTGGTTTCCGAACTACTGTACGCGCTGATCTGGCTTTATGCTGGTCTTATAACTACTATTCTTGTTCTGAATAATTATTTGCTGAAAAGGATCTGGAGGCCTTTTTATCACTTGCTGAAACAACTTAAAACTTTCAGGCTGGAAAAGCCATCAATCGTTATGCGGCCTACCAAAATTGAAGAGTTCCGCCTGTTAAATGAAGCTGTGCAGAAAATGTTGCAAAGCAATATTGATGTATACAGCAGTCAGAAACAATTTATTGAAAATGCATCTCATGAAATGCAAACTCCTTTAGCCATTAGCATTAATAAACTCGAGGCCTTATCTGAGCATCAATTAAACGAAGAAGGGTCCATTTTATTAGGATCGGCCCTTGACAACCTGGAACGCCTCACAAGGCTAAACCGTTCATTGTTGCTTTTGTCCAAAATTGAAAACAAACAATTTGTATCAACCGAAAACATCAATATAAATGAGCTTGTAAAAAACATTTTAAAAGACTTTTCAGATCAGCTCGATTTTTCTCAAATCACCGTAACAGTGAATGAAGAGGGCGAATGTAATATAATCATGAACTCCGATCTGGCTTCGGTATTAATTAGCAACCTTATAAAAAACTCAATTGTACATAACCATACTGCCGGAACAATAGAAATAATTATTACACCTTCCTCATTAGAGATCATCAATACCGGAAATAAAAAAGCGCTGGATCCAAAAAGTCTATTTACCCGGTTTAATAAAGAAGTGGTATCGGGACAGTCTACCGGCCTGGGACTGGCCATTGCCAAAGCTATCACCGGGCTCTTCAGTTTTTCTATTGCTTATCAATTTGATGGCCGGCATCATATGATACTCAGCTTCCCATCCTGATATTCCCAATTCTTTCCTGATTTGTTTGAGAGCTTTGCCCTAATTAATTCATTCAATATGAAACTAAACTTGATAGGCATGGCGCTGATCCTTTTCATGATCCAGGCATGCAGCAATCAAAGAATTTCAGAGGACAAAGTTCCATCTGTGGTGCTCAATGCAGTAAAAGAAAAGTTCCCAGGTACCAATAAAGTAGAGTGGGAAAAAAAGGATCAGCTATACGAAGCGGAATTTCAACTGAATGACAGTACTGATATTTCACTTCTGATAAATGCAACAGGAATTACTGAAATGAAAAAACAGGATCTGCCAATGTCAGCAATGCCCGGACCCATTTTACAGACCATCAATTCTCAATACAAAGAATATACTATTGATGATATTGAAATGCTGGAAAAAAATGGAATGATGTTTTACCAGGTTGAACTGGAAGGACCGGGAAAGGATTTGAATCTGGTTTTCTCAGCCAACGGAAAAGAGGATAAAACCATTGCCTATTGGGATTGATGTAGCATGAACGGAAACATTTATTATTCACCCTAAAAAGATTAATCATGAGATTCGGAGTATTATTAGCAGCAGTGATCTTAGTTGGAGGTTCTTTATTCTGGCGGGATATAGCAGGGGTGGTAAATGGACATTCATCCACTAAAGCGTCTACAACCAAAAAGGATAAAGACATGGATGGAAGCCAATCTTCACCTGGTGTACATATCGCAGCCAAATGGGAACTCCCGGACAGACTTAAAGAAGTTTCCGGAATAGTTTACCTGGACGAGGACAGGTTCCTTTGCGTGCAGGATGAAGAAGGAATTGTTTTTGTATATAACAGATCCACAAACAGGATTGAGAAAGAAATTCCGTTTGGAGGCACCGGTGACTATGAAGGCATAGCCTTAAACGGAAATACGATATATGTAGTAAGGTCCGATGGACAATTATATGAAATTCCAATCAATGATAATTCAGGTATTAACCAATACAAAACCGAACTCACAGCAGAACATAACATCGAAGGACTTACATACGATCAAAGGAACAACAGGTTATTGCTTGCAATCAAAGATGATGAACCCGGGAATAAGAATTATAAAGGCATTTATGCTTTTGACCTGACAAGCAAAAAACTTTCAATGAACCCTGTTTATAAGATCGATCTTAATGATAAGATTTTACAACAGGTGAATAATAAGAAGAAGATAAAACCATCTGAAATTGGAATTCATCCACAATCAGGAGACATTTATATAACGGATGGCCCGGGTTCAAGATTGATCATTATGGATGATAAGGTTAATATAAAAAAGGTCTTTGATCTGGGTAAGCAATTTGTTCAGCCTGAAGGTATCAGTTTCAGTCCTGAAGGAGAAGTATATATTTCTAATGAAGGAACCAGACAACCTGGTAATATTTTGCAAATAACCCTGGACTTATAGTATAGATCTTCCAGCAATCCATATTCAATCAGAATATGGATTGCTGTTCTTATAAAATAGCTTTTGAAAATTATCAATCATAACCGGTTATCATTTTCATATGCTATTCATACCAAATAAATAATCCTCCGCATATTTAACCACAACATTATCACCTTACATGCTGTTTAACCATGGTTGTTACAATACCTTTGCATATTGAAACAATTCTATGGAAATCACCAGCCGGATTACCTTATTTGCAGTTGTAGTACTTTCTTTTTGCTCCTTACCATGTCAGGGATATGGTCAGCAGGAAGGGAATAGTTTATATGGCACTATTACCTCCGCAAGAACCGGCGAAACGGTAATTGGTGCTACAATTTCTGTTGCAGGAACCCCAACCATTACTGTAAGCAATGAATATGGTTTTTACTCCCTCTTATTGAATACCGGCAATTTTACCATCCAGGTTTCCGCCGTGGGAATGAAAATATATGTTGTGAAGGTTAATGTACAGAAAGATACCAGGCTTGATATTGTATTAGAGGAACAGGACAGGCGTCTTGATTCTATTGTGATCACTTCCAGTGCCAGAACAAGGAATATCAGGGCACCACAAATGAGCATGGAAAAGATCAGCGTTCAGGAAACCAAAAATATCCCGGTATTATTTGGCGAACGTGATATCATGAAAACCATGCAGCTTCTGCCAGGCGTTAAATCGGCCGGAGAGGGAAATAGTGGTTTTTTTGTGCGAGGTGGAACAGCTGATCAGAATCTGATCCTTTTGGATGAAGCACCTGTATATAATGCTTCACACCTGCTTGGGTTCTTTTCAACCTTTAATTCTGATGCCATTAAAAATGTAAACCTTTATAAAGGTGGCATGCCTGCCCAATATGGAGGCAGGCTCTCCTCAGTAGTTGATATAAAAATGAATGATGGCAATAATAAAGATCACGGTGTTAGTGGTGGCATAGGCCTGATCGCTTCCAGATTAAACATTGAAGGTCCCTTACAAAAAAACAGATCTTCATTTCTTATTTCAGGCCGTCGTACTTATGCTGACCTTTTTCTTAAACTATTAGGTGATACTTCACTGCGTAAAGCACAATTATATTTTTATGATCTGAATGCAAAGGCAAATTATATCCTTAATGAAAATAACAGGTTTTATCTCTCCGGTTATTTTGGGCGGGATGTATTAAAACAGGACCGCCTCACAGGAATTGACTGGGGAAATGCAACCGGTACGCTTCGGTGGAACCATATCTTTAATGACAGGTTGTTTTCTAATACATCATTTATTTACAGCAATTACGATTATCAGATCAATGTAAGTAATGAATCCACCGGTTTTCAAATCACATCAAGGATACAGGATCTGAATTTGAAACAGGAATTTCAGTGGTACGTGAATTCATCCAATACCATCAATGCTGGTTTAAACACCATCTACCATACCATCAAGCCTGGTGAGATCTCAGTTTCCGGAAGTACGGGTACCGTTGACAAAGGCCTGCCTGACAGATTTTCTCTTGATAATGCATTTTATGCAAGTAATAGCTGGAGAATTAATGAGAAACTGAATATGGTTTATGGCTTAAGGCTATCAGGTTTTTCAGTTTTGGGCGAAGGAGATTATTACACGCTAAACAATGAAGGAAGAGTGATTGATACGCTGCGTTATAAGACTGGCGAAATTGTAAAAACATACTGGAATGCAGAACCAAGACTGACCTTCAGTTACCTATTGAACAATTCAAGCTCCCTAAAGGCCTCCTATACAAGGAATACGCAAAACCTTCACCTGATTACGGGATCAACAACATCTTCTCCCACCGATAAATGGGTTGCAAGCACTAATATCATCAAACCTGAAATTGCAGATCAGGTGGCCATAGGATATTACAATAATATTAATGAAGACTATGAATTTACTGCAGAAACCTATTACAAGTTCATGCAAAACCAGATCGATTACCGGGATGGGGCAAAAGTTTTCACCAACGAACCCATTGAAACACAATTATTATTCGGGGAAGGAAGAGCTTATGGAATTGAATTTTTGTTAAGAAAGAAAAACGGAAGGTTTAATGGCTGGATCAGTTATACAGTTTCCAAATCACAAAGAAAGATCAATGGAATCAATAACAATCAATGGTATAATGCAAGACAGGACAGGCCTCACGATATAGCTGTTGTTGGTATATACCAGTTAACTCCAAAGTGGACATTGTCGGCGAACTGGATCTATTATTCAGGTGATGCTGTTACCTATCCTGATGGAAAATACATGTTAAATGGCGAGGTTTATTTTTCATACAGTGAGCGGAATGCTTACCGCATGCCTAATTACCACAGGCTTGATATTGGAGCTACCAAACAATTAAAAAAAGGGAAACGTTTTTCTTCAGAGCTGAGCTTCAGCCTTTACAATGCATATGGAAGAGCAAATGCATATCTTATCAGCTTCAGGGAGAGCGAAGATGACCCTGATAAAACTGAAGCCGTTCAAACATCATTATTCACTTTTATTCCATCCATTTCTTATAATTTTAAATTCTGACCTGTGAAAAAAATTTTTCTACCTATACTTCTTATCGTATTTTTTTCTTCATGCAGAAAAGTAATTAAGCTAGATCTGAAAAATAATGAACCCAGATATGTGATTGAAGGTATTATCACCAATCAAAATGGTGTTTGCAGTGTTTTAATCAGCCGGTCAAAAAATTTCTACGGGGACAACCAGTTTGCCGGAATCAGCGGGGCCCAGGTAAAAGTGAAGGATAATGGCGTTGAATTTATACTCAATGAAACAAGCAGTGGAATCTATGAAAACAGTACGCTGAATGGAACTCCAGGCCATGTATATGAATTATCAGTTTCAATTGGAAATGAAATTTTTTCTGCCATCAGCAAAATGCCACAACCGGTAAACCTGGATACCCTGTTTATTTCAACCGGACCATTCGGGCAATTTAAATTTCCGAATATAAATTATACCGACCCTGCAGGTATCAATAATGGTTACAGATTTGTGCAGTATGTAAATGGAATAAAAGATCCTGCAATATTCTGGGAAGACGATGAATTTACTGATGGCCAGTTCATATCCAGGCAACTTGATTCAGGCATTGACAGGGAGGACGATCCGGGTAATATAAAATCCGGCGACGCTGTCCGGATTGATTTACTAACGATTGATGAAGCTGTTTTGAAATTCTGGTATACACTGAGTACAGGCGGAGCTGAAGGTGGGGGGCATTTGGTAGCACCATCCAATCCTGTAACCAATATCCAGGGAGGCGCGTTGGGCTATTTCAGTGCACATACGGTTAGCAGCAGAACTGTAATAGCCCCTTAAATTTCTTTGTTACACCGTTATACCGGTAACTGTTCTATCTGGAATAAACCAATGCAGGCAGCTGAACTGTTTTAAATATACAGGCAGCTATGTCACTCAGATCAACCCCAAAAAAAAATCCCGGTGGAAACCACCGGGATGTACAATTTTCAAAGACAAATATTAATACCTGTTCTTATTATAACTGTTGTTGTTGTTGAAGTTACGTGCAGGCCTGTCTTCTTTAGGCTTTGCTTCCATAACCTTAACTGTTCTGCCTTCAACTGTAGCCTGGTCAAGCTCAGCGATTGCTTTTTTTGCTGCAGCGTCGTCGCTCATTTCAACAAAACCGAAACCGCGTGAACGGTTGGTCATTTTGTCCATAACAACTTTGGCTGAAGTAACTTCTCCATAAGGAGCAAAGAATTCTCTTAAGTCTTCATCCTGTACGTTGAAGCTTAGATTTGAAACATAAATGTTCATGCTAAATAAAATTGAAAAAATTAATAAATATCTGAGTAAAGCAAGGAGTAGAACACTAACTAAGATGCAGATTGCTAAGCAGACTAATTAATTTATACTAATGCGAGGCTCAAATTAACAGCGTGAAGATATACCTAATAGTTTATAATAGTGCAAATAGTTTCACAAAGCCTGGCAAAGGTTTAAAATAAGCAGAGTTAAAAGAGAAAATGTTGAGGGTGTTTACTTTAGAGAGTGCTAATA
The DNA here is from genome assembly GCA_946886475.1 of uncultured Chitinophagales bacterium. The sequence continues at coordinate 12,096 of CAMPIQ010000006.1, forward strand.
TGGAGTTGATACCTCCATATTAATATATCCGAAAAGACCTGACCCGTCTCTTCAGCTCATTCATATAAACTGCCAGGAAGGGTAATTAATAAGCATTACCTCCCTGATATCTTACAAACTCCTGGTCTAATTAAGGAGATCATCTATCCTGATCTGATCAAGATAGGGAGTAAGCGGCCTGGTATGGTCAAATATCCTGTATTCCTTAATGGAATGATCATTACAATTGAACCAGGTCTCCACATAAAAATGATCTAATTGAAACAGGAATGCCATGGATGAGTGCTGTTTCCTTTTCGCGATCAATACACCCAGGTGCAAAACGGCAAGCTTTTTTTCCTCTGTGTCCAGCATGATAAAATCAGAAAGTTTCATAGCACAAGTTTTTAAGAGTTATCGACTTAATTAATCCTGAAAAGCTGACTTATTGAATCAATAACAAGCCAGGAATTTCAAAGCGAACACTAAAAACAAAGACTGAACCTGATGCTGCCGGTGAACCCGGCCTGATTTACATTTTAACTGCAAAAGCCCGATTGAGAATGAGCATTGATTGCTTTTGCTACGATGAGGCCTGATAAAAATAAGGCTTATTTACCTGGAATTCCAAATAATGGGCATTTTTTACCTTTTCATATGAATTGGAGTAAGTTTTTAAAGCTATAATCAGCTGAATTCCTATCATTATTCCAGCCAGCATAATGAATTGTATTTTAGCGCTTCAAGCTTAAACATGACCAGACCTTCCAGGATATTGATCAAGAACATGGTTTGCAGACGGTGTATTCTTTCTGTTGAAAATCTGTTTGATGAATTGCATATACCATTCAATAATGTATTGCTGGGTGAAGTTGAATTGAACAGGCCATTAACTGAAACGGAAAGAGCACACCTGCATGCGTCCCTTAATAAGATCGGATTTGAACTGATAGAGACAAGAATGAACAAAATTGTTGAAGATATAAAACAGTCGGTAATGGAATATCTGGCACTGGGAATGGATAGCCAGCATCTTAATCTATCTTCTTTCATCACTAAAAGAATACCTAACGACTATAGTTATCTCAGTGACCTGTTCTCTTCTATTGAAGGCCGTACAATTGAACAATATTTTATACTCCAAAGAATTGAAAAAGTTAAGGAGTTGCTGGTTTACGACCAGCTTTCATTAACTGAAATATCCTACCTCACAGGTTACAGCAGTGTACATCACCTATCATCCCAATTCAAAAAGATCACAGGTCTTACGCCCACCCACTTCAAAAAAATAGGTTTGGAAAAACGCAAAGCCATTGATAAGTTATGAACCTGATTATCTCCTTCACTCCTTAATTGAAATAGCGTCAAATGGTTTAGTATAACTAAATAATGGAAGCACCGCCGGCCATCAGAAAAATAAAATATTGAAACTGTAATTGCATTTTTTCATTCATATGGATACAAATTGTTGAAGAAATATGATGCAAGATCATGGGAGCGCAAACAATCAGAATTTCATGTAACGCCGGAAGCTCTTCCTATTGTTAATTATTGGCCTTCTAATACAATTCTAATCAGTTTTTAATCACAGCTTATATCTCCGGTGTTAGATTGTGACCATGGGCAGAAGACTGATCATAGTTTCCGACCATCTGCCTCTGGCATTTGGAGAAGAAAATAACATTGAAATAGCCGGCGATCCGGTCTCTTCTGCCATTCTTGCTTTCGTAAAGGAAAAGGCCAACGAACAATTTACAGAGATCTTCTGGGCGGGCGAAGCGAACTGCGAAAGAGCCACATGGTCTTATTTATCAAAGTTGATACCTGCGGATTTCAATTGCATTCCTGTATTTGTACCCAAAAGAAAAGATCAGAATGAAATTTCAATTACCACAACAACAAACTCCTTATCTGACCCATCTCACTTAAATAAACTGGTTGGGCATTTCGCTGAAGCCATTGTAATCAATTTAAGGCCATCTGACGTTATTTGGATCCATGGTCACAATCTCGTTCCATTAGCGGGCATATTAAGAAAACAGCTGCCGGAATTAACCATTGGATTATTCATTCATATACCATTTCCATCGTACAATTCTTTCAGGTTGTTACCCAAAAAATGGCAGGAAACACTATTGAATGGAATGATGAGTGCAGACCTGATCGGGTTTCATGGAAGTGATCACTCAATCAATTTCCTGCAATGTGTATTGATGGTGCTCGGACTTGATAATGAAAGAAAGATCATTCATTATGAAGACAGGCTGGTGATGGTTGATAGTTTTAAAAGCCATGTGTCTCAACAAAATTATAACTGGGCCTTTGATTTTATTCCTGTTCTGCAAAAGATCAAAGAAAGGCAAACCGGCTTCAGGGTCAAGTTTCTTGATGAGTATACAAGGAGGAATTTATATGATGCCTACAGGTCTTCCAAAAAGAGACTGATCTTATTGGATTACGACGGCACACTGGTATCTTTTTCATCCAAGCCTGAAATGGCTGTACCGGGTCCGGAGCTCCTTGAACTCATTCAGAGTTTGTCTGCCAGTTCAGCCAACGATGTTTTTTTGGTGAGCGGACGTAATAAGGAATTCCTGGAACAACACTTTGGAGCACTCCCCGTAAATCTTATTGCAGAACATGGAGCCAGTTATAAATGGAAAAACCGCGACTGGATAAAGGAAGTTGATACCAATAATGAATGGAAAAAAGATGCGCACCAACTCATGAAGCCTTATGTTGAAAATTGTGAACACAGCTTTGTTGAAGAGAAGGAATTTTCAATTGCATGGCATTATAGAAATGCTGACCATGAAGAAGGAAAATTAAAAGCCTTTGAACTGGCTTCAGAACTGAAACTGTTTGTAGAAAACCGTCATCTGCAGGTAATGATGGGTAAGAAAATTGTAGAGCTCAGGCAGAGCGGTATAAACAAAGGAAGCTTTGTAAGAAAGGTTATTGAAAATGAGGATTACGATTATATTTTCGCTGCAGGTGATGACAGAACAGATGAAGACATGTTCAAAGCTTTATTGAACAGAGATAATGCATTTACAATTAAAGTGGGACCCGAAGCTTCTTACGCCGAATTCAATCTTCATACACCACAAATGGTTTTATCCCTTCTTCAGGGCTTTGATCACTTATCTTCTGCCATGCCCGCCTGATCAGACGGCTCAAATTATTTAAATACCACTCAGCAGTATTTACAGTGATATTGCGGCATATTTTTTACAGCATAATTTTTGGCAGTATTAATGGTTACAACCATTAATCATCTGTATGAATAACTATTATTCAAATCAAAATAAAAAATATGCTGGCAATGAATTACAGGGGCCCGTTCAGGGTACGCGCAGACCACAATAAGCCCTTACCGGAAATTTTACACCCCAATGATGCCATAGTGAAAGTAACCAGGTCCTGCATTTGCGGATCCGACCTTCATCTTTATCATGGCCTTGTTCCTGATACCAGGGTTGGAATGACCTTCGGGCATGAGTTCACAGGCATTGTAGAAGAAATTGGCCCCGGTGTTCAGAATCTAAAACCGGGCGATCATGTTTTGGTTCCATTTAACATCGCATGCGGTTCCTGTCCATTCTGCCAACAGGAATTATTTGGCAATTGCCATGAATCAAATCCGGCCGCCACGGCTGTTGGTGGTATTTTTGGATATTCACACACTGCAGGAGGTTACGATGGAGGCCAGGCCGAATATGTGAGAGTGCCTTATGCAGATGTTGGTCCTACAATTATTCCAAAAGGCATGGACCTTGATGATGCGGTTCTTTTGACCGATGTGGTTCCAACAGGTTATCAGGCCGCGGAAATGGGAGGCATAAAAAAAGGCGACACGGTTGTGGTATTTGGTGCAGGTCCAATTGGGATCATGGCCGCAAGGTGCGCATGGTTATTTGGAGCCGGCAGGGTAATAGTAATAGACCATCTTGAATATCGTTTGGAATTTGCCAGAAATTATTCCAGATGTGAAGCATATAACTTTAAAGAAATGGACGACCCGGTGGTATTCCTGAAAAAAACCACGGGATATTTTGGTGCTGATGTTTGTATTGATGCCGTTGGATGTGAAGCAGCAGGCAGCACACTTCAAACCCTTACCGGAAGAAAAACCTTATTACAGGCTGGCTCTGCAACTGCGCTGATGTGGGCTATCAATTCAGTTAAGAAAGGCGGTATCGTTTCCATTGTTGGCGTTTATGGGCCTACATGGAATCTTGTTCCAATTGGTAATGTAGTGAACAAGGGAATCACCATCCGGGCTAATCAGACAGCTGTCAAAAGATTATTGCCAAGACTTATTGAACATGTTATGAATGGAGTACTGGACCCAAAAGGGATCATAACCCATCGCATACCACTGGAAGAAGTAGCAGATGCCTATCATATTTTTTCAGCTAAACGTGATGGCTGCATCAAACCCATATTAATTCCTTCATCAGCCATGGTGGCTTAAAATTTAAATTATGGAAAGAATGACAGATCCGGATAGAGACAGGCAAATAGCAGGTGCACAAAAAAACATTCCGGGATGGGGCATTGATGCCAACCCGGATGATCATCCCAATGCGCCAATGAAACATTATAATGGAGCGGATCACCAGCGGTTAAATTATACCAGGCCTCCCCTTCAGCCGGTAAATATGGAAATCCTTCATTCCAATGAACGCCCAAATCATACAGCAGCTTTTGGAACCTCTGCACCTCCTTCTGGTTTGAGTGGCAGATTACGCAGGTATGCTTTCAAATTCAGTGAAGGACATTCAGGCCACTGGATGACATTAATTCTAGCCGACAGGATAAATGCAGTGGAAGGCATCATTGATGATCTGAAACAGGGGCATATACCAAATATTTTTGCAGAGCGGGGATGGAAAGCAGAATGGAGATTCAACCGCAGGGGATTCATTACAAAAGTTGCAACGGGTGTGCTGATTACAACCATTGGCATTGCTTTGCTGGCAGGAAAAAACAAACGGAGACGGTAAATAAACACTGCCTGAATTATCCTGGTGATCATCCTGCTTCATCGTACCTTAAAACGCCATCAACGATCCTTGCCGGTTTGGTATAGGGATGTTCCGTTGCTTTGCCTGCATCCATAATGTGCCATACCTTCCACTGTTTTGATTTCAACACATCTGAAATCAGGGACCGGTGGCAACTCCACCATACAGCTTCGGAACACATATAGGCAGTGCGCTGTTTTGAGGCGAGCCTTTCTAATTGTTCCAGTGACTGCTTGAATTCACTGGTGGCCATATGATCGGCATAACCCCTGAAGGCAGCATGCCGCCAGGCTGTGTTCACCGAATCTTTTAACGGTCTTCTCCTTCCACCAAGACCGGGCAAATGCACATAATCAAGGTCATTTTGTTTTAAAGCAACTTCTAAAACATCCTTATTAAAATGAGGAAATTTTCTTGACCCCGGATAATGCCTTACATCAGCCAACAGACCTATGTCAAATGCTTTAAGCAATCCTATGAATTGTTCAATAGAACGGGTTGAATGTCCAATTGTCCACACCTCCATATATTATTCAGTTCAAGAGCTATGCCGTTGTTGTAACATTAATGAACAGGCTAGCATTGTATTTGCAACCTATAATAAAACTAAGACCGGTATGATTACAGACTTCCCTGTTTCATTTAACCTGAAAGACGGCACTGTGGTAAAAGTGTATAAAATAGAAGAAAATTGTTATGAATTTTTCCTCACCAGGCTTAATAGTGAAAAGCACAATTTTTTCCTTACTAACGGAAATATTGAGGAAAGTTATGAAACCAGGTTTGATGAATTACAACAGGAAGCCATTTCCATTTTCGAAAAAATAGGACAGGAAATATAAAAGGGTCCTGGCTTATTAACCAGCCAGGACGCTGATAGGCTGAAGTTATCCCTTGAAGGGAAATGTTAACCTCTTACTCCTATTTTCATTAACCGGTTGCTCCCCTGTAATCTTTTTCTGATTTCTCCCATGTGTCCTTAACCTTACTCAAAGCATCATCAGCCTTACCTTTAAGATCATCAACAACTTCATTAAATTTTTCAGGATTCGTCAGATAAAAAACCACACCTGCTGCAGCTGCGCATACTACGGCGCCTAATAATATTTTCTTCATTTTATAATATTTAAACTTATAAAGGCAATAGCTGTGCCAGCTCGACTTTTAAACCTAATAACCGTCCTTCTGCCTGAAATCCAGATGAATGAATCCGTATGAAATTGTAACTTCCCTGCATGTTTAGGATCTTGTTTATTCTCCAAGCTATATTTTTTATGAACTTGCTTCAGGCCCAGCCTAAAACAGATGATCTGCTGGTAACAATCCTTGAAAACTCCGGAAATGAACTCGTTAAGAAAGTATCAGGCGAACCGGAAAATTACCGTCTGCAGATAGTTTATACCCGGATAAACAGGGATGCAGATAATAATCCTGAATTCAAAAATTTTTATTTCAATTACGACCCAAACCTTTATTTCAATCCTGCATCCATGGTGAAGATGCCCCTGGCCTTCCTTGCCCTGGAAAAGATCAACCGTCTTGGTATCAAAGGACTTGATAAGTTCTCTGCCATGCAATTTGACAGCAGCTATAAAGGGCAGAAAGTTTTATACACAGACAACAGCGCTGAAAATGGAAAACCATCCATCGCACATTTTATCAAACGGGCCTTCCTTATCAGCGAAAATGATCCATATAACAGGTTATATCAATTTGTAGGACAACAGGAGATCAAAAATAATCTGAATGCAAAAGGATATCCCGACGTCAGGATCACAAGGCAGTTCATGGGGTTTACGGAAGAAGGCAACAGGCATACTAACCCTGTCAGGTTTTTAAACCCCGATGGTTCCCTGCTCTATTATCAGAAAGGCGCTTACAATCCGGAACCATTTGATTTCAGCAGGGAGATCAGGCTTGGGAAAGCACACTGGAATAATAATGACAGTTTGATAGAAGGTCCATTTGATTTTACCAAACACAATAATTTATCGCTGGAAGATATGCAGCAGATGCTTCAATCTGTTATGTTTCCAGCTTCCGTTCCTGAATTCAAAAGGTTTGAACTCACTGACGCAGATCTTCAATTTATTTACCAATATCTTTCACAATACCCCTCTGAAACCAGTTATCCAAAATATGACACTTCAGAATTTTATGATAGCTATGTAAAATTCTTTTTTAGAAATAGGGAGGACCGTATGCCATCTCACGTAAGAGTATTTAATAAAGTAGGCTGGTCGTATGGATTTCTAACCGATGTATCTTATGTAGCCGATTTTAAAAATAATGTGGAATACATGCTCTCCGCCACTGTTTATGTAAACAGTGATAATGTTGTTAATGATGGCAAATATGATTATAAAGAAGTTGGATATCCCTTTCTTTACGAGCTGGGGCAAACCATTTATCAGTACGAACTAAACCGCGAAAGAAAATTCAAACCTGATCTTTCAGCTTTCAAAATAAAATATGACAAAAGAGACCCAAACGATACCAGGCCTTCTTTGAAAGACGTAGATAACTAAGTTAAAGGATGATTTGTCCGGTAACTTCACTCTTTTCAGGCGTGTTATGCGCAGTTGGCAATTCCACCCATATCTCACATCCTTTGTTTTTTCCTGTAATGATCTCAACCCTGCCTTCCAGCACCTTTGCCCTGCTCATAATATTGTTCAACCCTATCCCCAGTCTTTTGGCTGAGGGATCAAATCCTCTCCCATTATCCTTAATGACCAGTTTTGTGAATTCATTATTCTGAGACAGGGAAACAAAAACCTCAGTAGCTTCTGCATGCTTGATCACATTATTTAACTGCTCCTGTAAGATCCGGTAGAAGGTTAATTTATAGTCCATTCTCAACGGATGCTTATAATTTTCATGATTGAAATGGATGGTCAATCCACTGGACGAACAAATCATTTCAATTAATGCATTGATGGAATCGATCAGTGATTTGGTTCCAAGTGTTGGCGCCGAAAGATCGCGTGAAAGATTACGGATCTCGTTGATGCAATAGAGTATATGGTGTATGCTTTTTTCAAGTATCTCATCCCTGGAAGCCTGTTTGTTCACGGCCATTTCAAGATATAATTTTACCATGGTAAGTACCTGATTCACATTATCATGTAACTCGCGGCCAATTACCTCCCGCTCTCTTTCCTGTGCAAGGATCACATGCTCTGTAAGCTTTCTCTGAAAACGTTTCTGATCTGCTATTCTTTTTTCAGCAGCCAGCTTCCTTTCTGTAATATCTCTGACAATAACAATAAAATCTTCATTCCTTACATTGGACTGCCTGGAAGCTACCATTTCACCTGCAAACCTGCTTCCGTTTTTACGGAGCATGAACAATTCTCTTTTACAGGTATGCTCCTGAGGACTGTTTGCTGAACAAATTGCGTAGAACGGATCGGAAGGTTCAATGAGGTCATGCAATTTTATTTTAGCAATTTCACTTTCTCCATATCCGAAAATTCTGCAGGCAGCAGGATTTACAGCCTTCATACTACCATCAGAATGAATCAGCATAATGGCATCATGACTGTTTTGTACAATTGAGCGGTATTTTTCTTCGCTGCTTTTAACCTTCTCCTGAAACTTCCTGTTGTGAAGAAAAGCAACACAAACCAGGATTGAAAATAAAAGTATCAATACGCTTATAACGGATGCTGATATGTAATCCCGCTTTGCTCTTTTATTATATATAGCAAGCACATCCTGTTTTGATGTACCCGCCGTGGCAATCATCGGATAGTTTTTCAATTTACGGTAACTGAAATAACTTGGAATGTTCCGGATGGCATCTTCTGCAAAAAAAGACCCAGCCGGATTTGATCTTACATGTGTAAATAAAGGGCTCTTACTGATATCTTCTCCAAAACTCTCCCTGGAGCCGGTTCTTCTTGAATAGGTTATTCCGTCTGGCGCTATCAGGGAAATAATGTCAAATTGCTTCAGGTTGGCATCAGCATAAAAACGGGTGAAAACTTTTGGTTCCAGATGCACAGCAACGATCCCTTTAAAACTCCCATCCCGGCTAAAAAGTTTTCCTGAAATGGAAATAATGCTTTTTTTCAAAATCCCGCAATATACCGGCTTACCCACGAAAAGCAGGTTGTTGCTGTTATTGATATGAAAGTCAAAATGCGGTCTGTTGTTTAGGTTCAGTTCTTTACTGATATCATCCGGCAGGTCAGACTTTATTATTTCACCTTTCTCATTTACTATGGTTACGGTTTCAAAAAAATCATTACTTATGGAATGACACTCCAGTAATTTTTTTATATCAACCTTATCCCCAAGCCTTTGATATTCCATCTTCACCAGCTGTAAAACAGCCTCCGCATTATTTATGGTACGAATGGCATATTGCTCCAGTGCCACTACCAGATTTTCATTACGTGAAATGGCTGAAGCTATGGCAACTTTCTTATCAGCTTTTAATTGCCTTAACAAACTGATCCAGATAAGACCAATAAGTACAAAACAAAATGCACTTACAAGTATGATCACTTTTCCTTTCCTTGAAAATAAATTCATGGACACAAGGATTGAATAGTATGATAAGGAAAAGTATTTAAGATAACGTAAGAGGTGGTGTTTTTCATGCAACCGGAATATAGGATGAGACGGGGTACAAAATAGGTTAAAATATAATATGAGCGCTCCCCGGTCAGGAAAGAATAATAGAACTAAGGGTAAATGCGTAACAATTTATTAGAGTTTGGGAAACTATTTACTAAAGGGGCGGGAAGATCAAAAAAAAAGCAGGACAAGCCTGCTTTCTATTAGTCTTTGTTTTTTCGCTTAAGTATGGTTCCGTTGGAATCAATAAGCAATTTTACTTTATCATCATCTGTCTTCCTGAGTTTGATTTCGTATGCAGTGCTGCCACCCCATAATTCTCTTTGAACTTTCTCAATGGTGTAGTCTTTAAAATCCTGGTTCAACACACCATATACAGCAGAAGGCAGGTTATTATGATCGGACACTGTATAAGCACTACCTATCCAGGTACCATCAGTGTCATAATATGCATAGTAACTGTCTCCGGCCAGATCAAATCTTACTACATAGTCGTTGGCATCTAACAGGGTCCATCCGGTCATTTCCCAATCAATAGGCGTGACCGCTGCATCAAACTGTGACCAGGTTACATTGGTAGCAGTTGGATACTGGGCTTCAAAATCTGCCCTGACTGATACAGGAAGATCATATGCGGCATTGTTGGAAGTAGAAGATCTGGATGTTTCACACGAGGTTATCAGCAAAGCTGCAGCAGCAACAAAGCTTAAGATCTTTTTCATAGATTAAAAGGTTTAGTATCTGATAATTTAATTGCCGCTTATCTATTACCAAACATACTGCCAGATTTTAAAATGCAGCGGCCGTTGTAAGGATGAGTGCGTAAACAGAAAGGGTAGGTGTAATAGGAACTGATGCCTTCAACAGCATGTTTATGATCATAACATTAAGGAACGTTGTGAAGAATATCGGCCATAAATTCAATTATGATCACTGGCCAGCCTGAGGTTAATGCTGAGGATCATTTCCTCTTATCAGGCTGAAGCAATTTAAAATAGGTAAGCCTGAACCTGTTATTTATAATTTCGCCCTGCACCTCTGCTTTTCTTACAGCATTACAAAAGCCTTCTTTTTCGTGCGCATCTCCATGATCATCTATGCCTGTACCATCAACAAACATGGCCGTACCATTTATTTTTACCGACAGGTCGCAGGTTTTTCCTTCCAGGCCAAACATACACTGGCCGCAGGCGGCTTCTACCACCATCAATTTTTTGCTGCTATCAGGTTCCTGCCTGAGCTGTGCCCGGGCGATGCACCCGGAAAATATAAAAAAACTAAGAATGCAAAATAATTTCATAGAAAATTTGATGCTAAGTTAAACCTGTTATTTTGAAAAGAACAAACGGTCGCCAGAAAGGAATATGTGTTGATGAAACTTCGGTAATACCAACTGACAAAAACCTCCAGCATAACAAAGCAATGCCCGAAAACACAATAATGATTTTAAATTTCATGATATGATGTTGAAACATATGAAAACCAAGCTTATACTTCGGGTTCATCGCCTGTCATTGCCAACGACTGCTACTTAAAAATAAAAAACAGCCGAATGGAACAGGGTACAATTATATATGAATGGCAAGGAAATAATTACTGTTGTTTTCAAGGTCAGTGGCATAGTTTTTTCCCCTGTTTACTTAAATAAAGTATGAAACCCTTACAAAAAAACAATCAGCACAAGGATAACGAAAGCTTACCCAGGGCTGATACCGGAAACGCATCCAACCCTTCCTCCGGCAATATTGAAGAAGCTTCAAATAATAAGCAGTTGCTCAATGAAAAAGCCAATACCTATTTACGTGAGGCAGGAAACATTGAAGACCTTCCGGATGATAAGGACCAGCAGGATATGGATGAAAAATACAGAGATGCATAAGCCAGCTCAACCTGGAATTACTGGCACTAATTTTTCACGTTTATGATAAACTATTTTATGGCACAGAATAATTCTAAAAAGCAGGTAAGCAATACCAATGAAAGCAAAGTGCGCAAGAACGATACGGGCCGAACCTCCAGCCAGGGAAGAAAAGAAGCATCCGGTGGCAGCAGGAACACCAATAACCAGGGCAGGCCAAAAGGCAATGACACTTCCAGACACTGAGTCAGCACTTGAACATTATTGCCAGCTGGTTTCTTCCGGCTGGCATTATAATTTGTATTATTACAGTAATGATTGAACAATTAGAACTTTCTAAATTATCCCTGGACGATTACCAGCAATTAATAACAGCTATGAAAGCATCCTATCCCGATTGGGGCGGGGGCTTCTGGGCTGTTACTTCCATTCAGAATCTGATAGAACGTTTTCCCGATGGTCAAATGGTGGTGAAAGTAAATGGTAAAGTGGTTGGTTGTGCTTTATCCATTATAGTGGATTTTGAAAGATTTGAATTGCAACATACATATAAACAGATCACGGGAAATTATACATTCAATACACACCAGCCGGATGGTGATGTGCTATATGGAATAGAGATATTTATTCATCCTGATTACCGCGGTTTAAGGCTGGGACGCAGATTGTATGATGCCAGAAAAGAATTATGCGAGCGACTCAACCTCAAGTCGGTTGTTTTTGGCGGCCGCATCCCCGGATACCACGAGCATCCCTCACTTACCCCTAAAGAATATATTCAGAAAGTAAAGAACAGGGAAATACATGATTCAGTACTTTCCTTTCAGCTGTCAAATGATTTTCACGTGGTAAAGGTTTTAAAAGGCTACATGCCGGAAGACGAGCAAAGTAAAGAGTATGCTGTATTATTGGAGTGGGACAATATTTATTATTCGCCCAAGAATAAAAAATCATTTTCACCTTCAAGCTATGTAAGGCTTGGCCTTATTCAATGGCAGATGCGTTCGTACAAGGATCTGGATGAACTTTTCATGCAGATAGAATTTTTTATTGATGCGGTTTCTAATTACAAAAGTGATTTTGCGGTATTGCCTGAATTATTCAATGGTCCGCTGATGGCCTCATTCAACCACCTTTCAGAAGCCGAATCCATGCGTAAGCTGGCGGAGTTCACTCCCGAAATAAAAGAACGCTTCCTGCAAATGGCCATCCGCTATAACGTTAATATTGTTACAGGCAGTCTTCCTAATATTGAAGATAACAGGTTGAAGAATATTGGCTTTCTCTGTCACCGTAATGGCAGGATAGATACTTATGAAAAGATCCATATCACGCCTGATGAAGCCAATAGCTGGGGTATAAGAGGCGGTGATACTTTACAGGTTTATGATACCGATGCAGGAAAGATCGGTATCCTGATTTGTTATGATGTTGAATTTCCTGAATTACCAAGACTGCTTGCCGACCAGGGCATGCAGATCCTGATAGTTCCTTTTCTTACCGATACCCAGAACGCTTATATGAGAGTACGTTTGTGCGCTCAGGCCAGAGCAATAGAAAATGAATGCTATGTGGCCATAACAGGAAGTGTTGGAAATTTGCCAAGAGTTGAAAACATGGATATCCAGTATTCGCAATCGGCTGTATTTACTCCCAGCGATTTTGCCTTCCCTTCAAATGCCATTAAAAGTGAAGCTACAGCCAATACGGAAATGATACTCATTGCAGATGTTGACCTTTCGCTTCTTGATGAATTACATTCTTATGGAAGCGTGCGTAACCTGAAAGACAGGCGCACTGATTTCTATGATCTCAGGCTTAAAAATGCAAAACAGGAGACCAGGGATGCGCTTCCCGACGTGGCGGGGGCAAACAGGTTATTCTGATTTAGTTTTTGATAGATCATTTTACCCGGAAACCGGAAAGTGCAGCAACAGGTTTGCCCTGTGCATCAACGCCCTGAACCACCACCAGATAACTTCCCTTATTATCTCCGGTATAAAAATTCACGGCGCTGCTATTAACAACCGGCTGCCAGTACAAGGTATTCCTTAGATCGGGTATCCTGCTGTTGCGTTGCTGTGCATCGCTATAATCGGGTGAATAAAACTCGCGGTGCAATTGCAAACCTTCATAATCTACGGCAACTGCTTCAGGTGTTAGGTCAAACCCTTCAAAGTTTTCAGAGTAGGATTTAAAACTTGCAAGGCCATGAAAAACTGAAGAGCCCAAAACATAATTTTTTGTAATTACCTCAAGCGCTTTGATCTTAACCGGATCAAAATTGAAGATCAGGTTTGGATTGAAAAGCGGCACACCATCAACAAGAACAAGAATATTATCAGTATAATATTCCCTGTTTAACTCATTGAATAATTTAAAACGCAGGGAGCTGCCACTGGCTTTAACTCCTACATTTACTTCCCTTACATATTCCCTTAAAACCTCTTCCATGGTGGCGAACCGCTTATAATCATCAAGCCTGTAAGCATTCATAGGTTTGCCGTAAAAAGAAAAAGTGTCTGTTTCCGCCGGCAAAAAGAATTTTTTTATGCTGTCGGAACTGTAAATATGCTGTGCCTGCATTCCAATGCTATAGCTTTCCAGTTGAGACTGGCTTGAAGCATTTATTTTGAAGGCCGGTATTTTTTCTGACGTGAAAGTTTCCGCATAAGGACTTTGTAATTCTATCCGGTAAGTGGAATCGCGTTGCGTATTGGTTTGAAGTATTACTTCTCCAGGCCCGTAATAATCCTTTACATCAAAACTTACCATGCCATCATTACCACTCAATGCCGTATACAATTTATATTTTGATCCGGGAATTGAAAGAAAGGCCTGTACGTTCCTGGCCGGCCGGTTGGTGGTTTTGTCAACCAGCTTTGCAGTGATGAGATGACCGGTGTTCTCATATGGAATTTTAAAAACAGGGTCGCTGTTTAAAATTGTTTCCCAGTTGAATCTCCTCCATCCATGTGTAAGCATAAGCAGGTCCGCCGTTTTCTTAACCTCTCGTCCTTCATTAAAATAATAACCGGGTTGTTCAATATTTCCTTTTAGCTCGGAGCTTAACCAGATATATGATAAAATGTTTTCTTCATCCGGTTTTTGCAAAGAATCCGTCTGGAATACTGCAAGGGAAACATTTGATTTTTCAACCCCTGGAATACCAACAGTAAGAGATACATTTTCCCGTACGCCATATTCATTTTTCGTTGAATTGATGCTGGTTGTTTTATGGGCAGGCTGGATGAAATATAACCGTTCACATACTGGTTGCTTCTCATTATTGAAGATGGTTAATTGCGATACACCCTCTCCCAGGTCAGACCTGTCAACAAGGAAACTGGTCATGCCATCTGATATCACTGCACGTTTTACAGCTTTAACCTGTTGTCTGGTCTGGGCCATCAAAAATATTTCCGGGTATCCGGACTTTATATTGGTATGTACCGTAACACTGATCCTGTCGTTCTCAGCATCTTCAACTGTCATTACATATCCTTTGTCGAAAACTTCTGGTAATGGACTGGCAATAAATCTTCCATCAGGCAAAACAAAGATCACTTTATATGAAAATCCTGGCCGTGGAGTGAGATCAAAGCTTCCCATACCGAATTTAAATGGAGAAAAAACCGATAAGGTATCATTGTTCTGGTTAAGAAGGTATCCCTTACCCTCCACACTATTACCTTCCTGGTTAGTGATACGGTAAGCAACTCTTGACTGAATACCCTGTACCAGATTTCCACCTTCAGGGAACAGCGCAAGTTCAAATGGAAGAGCAGGAGCCGATTCAACAGCCTCCAGGCTTTTCAAAGGATTCACGATGGTTAATTGCTTTGAATAAAAATACTCAGCGCCAAGATTTTTCATGGCATTTGTATAGGCACGCAAAGTATAATAACCTGAGGGCAAACTAACCGGTAATTGAAATGAACCATGTCCACCATTTTCATCCATGGCTATCCTCGTTCTTACTACTGCTTTGTTTCCGGCATCCAGTATTTCAGCATAAGCAACTTTACTGATGTTTACAGGCTTATTGTTAAAAGCTTCAAATGCATACATCTTGAACCAAACGATCTCACCTGCTGTATAAAAACTTTTGTCTGAATGAACATACATTTTTTCAGGAACCAGTTTATTATTGAAGCTTTCGATCCTTGCTTTAACCGTAGCCAGGTAATCGGTTTGTGCAAAAACGTTTTGTGCTAACAAAACAAAAGAAAAGGCCAGGATATAAATATGCTTATTTGTATGTTTCATGTTCTTGTAATAACTTTTTTACCAATAAGAAGGCATTGAAAGGTCGCCGCCGCGTTTTGTACAGTCTACGCATGTTGCAGGAGCCATTTCATAATAATCAACCACGCCGGGAGCTAACTCTCTTGCTCCATAGGGAAGATAAGAAGGCACCCAGGCAGCAATGGAGTCGGGATGGTTTTTTACATCGATCGACGGACAGAATGGGCTATAGCTCCAGCTGGCTTCAATGGCAGTAATAAAGATCCTTTTCTCGGTGATGTTGGATGCAGTAAGATAACCAAGTACACCCTCCATCGGATCTGTAATACACCTTATATTTCCTTTTAGCTCAGAAGGCTGAGGATCGAAAATGGTACCGATCGATTCCGTGTTTTTTTTCATCAGCTGAAAATATTCATAGGCCGGTTTAGTGATGCTTTGCTGTCTTAATAAAATACTGTAACGGTAACTTAGTTTTTCAGAACCTTCAGGAATGAACTGAACCGGCGCTCCGGTTAACACATCCGACTGGAGCTGAGCGGTTGTGCCAATATTGATGGTATTTGAAAAATCATACTTCCAGCACCTGTAATTGTAAGGGAACATGGTAGGCACGATGGTAGATCCACCCAGGTATTGGTAAAAAGCAGTGTAATAAGATCTGATCTCCCATGTTTCATCATAATCCCACTTATAATACCTGGTATTATTGGAGGCATCATGTGTATTCGCCTTTATATGAAGTCCATCAGGCCCTCTTACCCAGGTTACGCTGTCAATTTCAGGAGATTGCCTTACCTCAACATAATCGGAAAGGTATTCTTTGCCCAATGCTTTTATTCTAAGCCTGTACTCTTCTCCATAAACCAGGGGAAGCTGGTTATGAACGTAATTACCATTACCTGTTGCAGTAAACAGGTAAACATCACCGTTAGCATTCTCAACACTAACAGTAGCCTGCGGCACGGGTTTAATTTGTACCGGATCCTCCAGGTTCACAGACTGGGTTAATCTTATATTGGTGGGCCCCTGGCCTGCATTTAAAATGCCTTCCACTACCAGTAATGATTTATCCGACGGTCTTAATTCCAGTTCGAATTTATCCTTACAACCCGAAAGGACCAGTAGCGCTAATAACAAAAAAATCATTGATGCTCTCATCAGATTCTGAAATTTATCTATGAATTAAACTTTAAACATTTTATATCATCCTTAAACATCCATCCCCGGTAAACAGATTATTCATCTCACCAATAGGAAGGCATATTAAGCTTACCACCCCTTATTTCACAATCAACACATACATCCGGAGCCATGTAATAATATTCAATTGCTCCCGACAATGTATATTGAGCACCCCAGGGTAAATACTGAGGAACCCATTTTCTGATAGAATCAGGATGATTAAATACATCAATTGACTCGCAATCCTGAAAAAAGTGCCAGGCTGTTTCAACTGATGTTATAAAAACTCTTTTTTCGGTAATACCCGAGGCGTTTACATACCCAATTACATTTTCAGCCGGATCTGTAATGCATTTGATATTCCCTCTCAATTCTGTAGGCTGCGGATCAAAAATGGTCCCGATATTTTCAGTGGTTCTCTTCATTAATTGCAGATATTCATAGGCACCCTTCGACAAGGCCTGTTGCTTTACGAGGATGCTGTACCTGAAACTTAATTTATCGGAACCAGATGGAATGAATTGAAGTAGTTTTTCACTCACAACGTCCTGCTGCAACTGGGCTGTTGTGCCTAAATTAATAGTTGAGGAACTATCATACAACCAACACCTGTAATGGAAATAATTAGGAGCGCCAATAATAGTGGTGCCACCTATATATTCAAATTCGGCTGTAAAAAAGGATCTGATTTCCCAGGTTTCATCAAAATCCCAGTTATAATACCTGGTATCGTTCGATGCGTCATGCGTGCTTACATATATTTTCAATCCTTCGATATCTTTCTTCCAGGTAATTGAATCAATATCAGGTGATTTTCTGGCAACTACATAGTCAGAAACATATTCTTTTGCACTCTGGGTTTTTATTCTTAACCTGTATTCATTTCCGTAAACAAGCGGCAATTGGTTATGCATATATATGCCGTTGCCGGATTCAGCAAGCGAATAAATATCGCCATTGATACTTTCAACGGTCAGTACCGCATTAAGAACGGGCTTCCATTGTACGGCGTCATTCAGTTTTGAAGTTTGAGACAACCTGATTTCGGTGGCGCCCTGACCTGCATTCAACACACCTTCAACCACCAATAGTGAAGAATCCGGATCCTTCAGTTCCGCATTATAATTATCCCTGCACCCGGAATGGATGAAGATCAATAATACAATTGGTGAAAATCTGAACATTAAAACCGGATGTTGAAATTTATAAATGGAATAGCGCTTCCGAATATTGACAGTTTATATCCGTTTACAAGTCCATTCTCACTTACATAATAAACAGAAAAAGGATTGCGCCGGCCTGTAAGGTTATAAACTCCTATGGTCCATGAATTGTGTGTACGCTGTTTTACCTTATAGTTCCCATCAATATTGAGTGAAAAGTCGGCACGGATATAATCAGGGATCCTGTATGCATTCCTGTCCGAATACAATACACGTTGTGAACCGCCATAATAAAAACGGCCTACAGGTAAAGTAATGGGACGGCCGGTGCTATAGGTCATATTCAATGAAAGACTGAAGCGGTGGTTCACTTTAAAATTACCCACAGCAGTTACTTCATGCGGCTTGTCGTAATTGGCAGGATACCATTTCCCTCCGTTCACAGGGGTGCTGATGGAAGGATCATCCATCTGCAGCAAAATGCGTGAATAGGTATAACTCAGCCAGCCATTGAGCTTGCCCTGTGTTTTCTTGATCATCACTTCTGCACCATAGGCTTTACCTTTCGTATTCATTACATCTGTTTCAATATGATGATTGAGAACAAGTGTAGCACCAGGTTTATAATCAAGGTAGTTCCTGAGCTTTTTATAATACACTTCAACCGAAGTTTCAATTACGTTTGATTTGAAATTTTTATAAAAGCCTAATGATACCTGGTCGCCCTGCTGGGGCCTGATATTAGGATCGCTCAACTTCCAGATATCCGTTGGAGCAATGGCTGTTGTGTTGGACAACATATGGATGTATTGCCTCAGTGAATTGTAAGCCGCCTTTATGGAAAAACTTTCAGAAAACGCATAACGCATCGAAAGCCTCCATTCTGGTCCCTGATACGTATTGATGATCTTTCCGGCTCCATAGGATCTTGTTTCAACCAGATTACCTTCTTCTTTAGGCAATCCTTCTGCATAATAATTGATATCCTTTGCACCCAGGTAGTTAAATAATGAATATCGTATTCCGGCATTGATGGAAAATTCCGGAGTTACGTTAAAACGGTCGGATAAATACACCGCCGATTCAATGGCCTGTTCAGGCGATACAATATCAGGCATGACCAACGACTCATTTCCCCTTGGCGTGAATGAACCCGGATGTAATAAATATTTAAGAGTACTCAACCCAAAATCAATGCTATGCCTGGCATCCAGACTATAGGTCATGTCTGTTTTAAAATTATACTGGCTGATATCAAAGTCAAGTGTATAGGCATTGACCTTATTGCCTTCACTGTAAACCTGGTATTGGTATTTATCATACCCTCCGGAAAACCATGCTACCAGTTTATTACTGAAATTATGTCTCCACTTCAGATTTACATTCCGGTTGCTGTATCCATAGGTTGTATCGCTGGTGAGATTAAAACGGTCGTTGCTGAAATAGCCGGTAACAAACAGGTCATTCCTGGGGTTGAACCTGTGGCTGATATTTACATTCCCATCATTAAATGATGCCTTCGACCTGTCATATGGATTGGGCAAAAGATTCAGGAGCCAGTTGGCATATGTAGTTCGTCCGCCAAGTATAAAAGAAGTTTTATCCTTAACTATGGGACCTTCAATATTGAAACGGCTTGTAACCAGACCAATACCGGCGGAACCGGTAAATTCTTTTTTATTCCCTTCTCTTAATCCAATGTCAAGTACAGAAGAAAGCCTGCCGCCATATTTTGCCGGGATGCTGCTTTTATATAATTCAATATCCTTTACTATCTCTGGGTTGAAAGCTGAGAACATACCAAAGAAGTGTGATGGATTATAAATGGTGGCGCCATTCATCAATACCAGGTTCTGGTCGGACGATCCACCCCTCACATTAAATCCTGAACTGGCTTCACCAACCGTTTTTACACCTGGCAAAGTAAGTACCACCCGCATTACGTCAGCCTCACCAAATACAGTGGGCACTCTCTTTATGGATTCGATATTCAACCTTTCAACACCCATCTGCACCCTGTTAATATTAGAAAGACGCTGTGTAGAAACAACAACACCCTTTAATACTGAAATCGTTTCCTTCATTTCAATATCCAGGCGGCCTTCATTATATACAATTACCTGGTACCTGGCATCTTTCATTCCTATGCCCTGAACATTCAGGCTGTATTGACCGGGAGGCAGCGTTAAAGTATAATAACCATATTGGTCTGTTAAGGCCCCCAGGTTAAGATTTTCAACATAAATGGAAGCATTGATTACCGGCTCTCCCGATTTTTCATTCCTGATAAATCCGCTAAGTGCTATTTGTTCTGCTCCAAATGTATTTGACTTGACGCCCACTTCATATACCTTATTCTCTGATGTCATCTTCTTCACATTCTTCGCATCCATTGCATTCATCAGCTTCGCGGTATTATCTGTTTTTTCTGACTGGTCGTTGTGAAAAAAACCGGGTGGCAATGAAGTTAGGATCTGAACTTTTCTTGTAATAAAAACACGGTTGGAGGCATCAACTGAAAAATGCACATCCGTATTTTTGAATGCCTGCTGCAGTAATGACTCCAAAGGCTGGTCCTTTACGGATACATTAATTCTCAGGCTGTCCAGCTGCCTGGCATCATAATAAAAAAAGTAAGGGGTCTGCCCTTCCACCTGTTTAAAAAATTGTTCTGCAGTGAGGTTCCTGAATTCACCTGAAACAAGAGGTTGTTGTGCCTTAGCAACCAGGCCTGTTATAATGAATGCACATAATAATAATAAAGATCGCAACATGTCAGCGGCTTAATTGGTTATAATAACTGATAACTGTGGTAAGAAATGCCCCGGGGGTTTTC
The DNA here is from genome assembly GCA_946886475.1 of uncultured Chitinophagales bacterium. Next base: position 32,982 of record CAMPIQ010000006.1, read on the forward strand.
CTGTATTTTAATCCACTGCCTTTTAAACGTGATCTTACCTCGTTTTTTTTATCCTTCACCAGGTTCATCACATCTTTTTCATTTCTTACCGTATAAAGAATTCCATCCTTCATAATATAAAAAGTATTCTTCTCAACGATCTTCCTTTCAACCCTGCCGGGTAACAGGATCTCATCAATCTTTTTAGTATGCTTCGCATAAAGGCTAAGAGCACCTACTAATATCTCCTGGTAAACGCCTCCTCCTTTGCCATTAAGATCAGGCAAATTCACAAATCTTAAATCATCCATAGTAAATGAACTGATCCGGGGTGTGAATAGTATAACGCCGGTAAAACCATTAAAATGCCTGAGGATCACCTCATCCTTAACCAGGTCATATTTAAGGAAAACACCGGTGTATGGCTGGTCCCGGTACACGATGGTTCCCTTTTGCCAGTCGATGGTATTGAGATAAGCCATTCCTTCAATAGAAGAAGAATAACCAATGTGTTCTATCCCATTATAGATAGAGCTATTGGAGTCGGCTTGTGGAATAAAGGATAAAATTCCGAATGCAGACGTATCTGTCTGGGCAATAGCCAGCTTGCAGCAAACCAATGCAAACAAGGTGAAAAATAGTTTTCTCATGTAAAAGCACCACAATTAGTTCAAAAAAGGATGTAACTGAACTTTGCAATATATGGAAATAATATACTGTCCTTTAACCATTTATCATATTCTTAGGATTCTTTTTAGCTTGCCTGTTGAAATCCGGGAAAGTGCGGGTGATGAGGTCAAATCAGAACCTATTGCATTAAAGATCAACGCTTAAGCGCCAGGCGTCCTGAGTTGTAAAGTAAAGTTCAGGGGAATATAAGCAAGGCACCATGAGCACCCATGCCTGCTGGCGCTATCCTCTTCATTCTTTTGGGAGGTTAATCATCATCATCATTCCTGTTGTCCGATTCTCTTCTGAAGATGTTGAAATTATCCTTACCGAATTTGTATATAAAACTTACACGGAAGCTTCTCACATTTCTTCTCCTGTAAGATTCCTGATAAAAATTATCGGTATCAAAAATATTTCCAAACTGATGATTGTTAAAAATATCATTGATATTAAAACTGAAGGAGGCTTTCTTTTCTTTCAGGAATTCTTTTCTCAGTCCAAAATCAACCTGGTATTCCGCTGCATTCCTCCCCTGCGCTGTCACCTCTTTTGATTCATATTCACCCACCAGTTGTAATCCCAGATTTTTAAACAATCCCTTTTGTTGTGGAAATTTATAATTCATGGTTAATTCGGCATCCCAGTTAAAACCCTCATTACTCAGGGCTATTGAATTGGCGTCTGCATTCACTTTCCGGTATTGCATATCAATGGTTGGAACAATGTCAAACTGTTCACCAAAACGGTGCTGAAGCGTTAGTTCAAGTCCGGCCGTATTGGTGCTGCGTGCATTGATAAAAGTATTCATTATAGCGTTGGGATCGATGGCCGCGTTATTCAATTGCTGGTACAATGCTGTGCTGATAGTATCGCTATACCTGGTGATATCCCTCATATTATTCCTGTAATACACAACACCTAAAAAATTGCCGCTGGTATAATCATGACTGTAATTGAACTCAAAAGAATTTACAAATTCAGGTTGCAATAATGGATTACCCTGCCTGAGATTCACCGGATCGTTAATATCAATAAATGGATTGAGCTGCCAGAAATTAGGACGGCGAATGCGCCGGGTATAATTCACCTGCAATTCAACATGATCATTCAGTTGTTTGGTGAGAAAAAGACTGGGAAACAAGGCGTCAAAGAAACGGCCTGCATTTTTGGGATAACTATATCCGAATGATTTAGCGCTGTCAATAAGCTCACCATCGAAGTTTGATATTTCTGCTCTTAACCCTGTCATGTAAGAAAATGTTCCGATCTTATTCGAATACGAAATATAAGCCGCATTCACTCTTTCACGGTACGCATAATTATTACTCAGTGGCAAAAGTGTTTCCTGCCCGTTTTGAACAGAGAAGGAGGAGAAGAAACTTTTTTGTTTATTTATGTACGACCGTACGCCTGCCTCAAATTTGGCATCTTCTCCCGAAGGATCCACGAAGTCGAGCTGAAAAGTATACTGGTCATTATTATTATGCCCTGCATTTCGTACACGGGCGGGATCACTATAAGGACTTCCATCGGGAAGAAAAAAAGAATTCACAATGCTGGATGCTTCAGATCCTTTCCCATAACTATAATTTACATTTCCGCTGATCTCCTTTCCCTGTTCCGGAAAACGGTGAATGATATTCAGCTGCGTATTGTATCTGTTGAAAGTATTTTCGCCAAAAGACTCACGTAGCCCATACCGTTCCAAAACTTTGCTGTTGTTTAAATATTCCTGGTCCTGCTGTTCTTCGCTGGAAAATTTACCATCCATTATATTTTGCGTTGCAGAGATAGTTGTGCGGTTGGAAACAAAATAATCCAACCCAAATCTTACAGAAGCAAACCTTCTGTTTCTTTCATTCCTGCTGTACTGGTTGAAATAATTTTCAATCATTCCATTATCCTTATTCTGCCTGAACGTGCTTCCGTTTGCCCTGCCACCCGATCTGTTATAGCCGCCGCTAACAAAAAAATTCACTTTACCCTGCCGTGCATTTAATGTAAGGTTACCATTTAGCACCTGTGGATGCCCGGCGCCAACAGAAGCAACACCATTAATACCCACACGGCGGTTACGTTTCATTACTATATTAATGATTCCGGCAGAACTTGAAGCATCAAATCTCGCAGATGGATTAGTTATCAGTTCAATTCTTTCAATCTGGTCGGCAGGGATCTGATCGGGCGTAAGTATGGTTGGACGTCCATCAACAAAAATTTGCGGCTGCGCATTTCTTAATAATACATTTCCTTCCACATCTACCGATACTGAAGGAATATTCCGCATAACATCCAAGGCTGTTCCACCTGTGGTTGTAATGTTTCTTTCTACATCAAAAATTTTCCTGTCAATGCCCATCCTGAGTGCCGGGCGTTGAGTTGTTATCACCACATTATTCATTACCTGAGCCATTTGATCGATCATAATATTCCCGAGGTCAGTCATTAAATATTGCTGGTTGTTCCCGGATATGACAATGGTTTTTGACATATCCTCATAGCCAATTCCGGAGATCTCGATCCTAAAACTGTCAGCCTCCGGAAGGTTGGAAAAACTAAAATCACCATTTGCACGGGTAAACATTCCTGAGGCAAGGCTGTCCCTGTTTGTTCCTGGCAAATAGGCAAATAACTGTACGGTAACAGCCTCAAGTGGCCTGTTGGTTTTACTGTCTACTATCTTTCCAACTATGCGTTGTTCATTCAGTCTGATCTGTGGATTATTTGGAGCAGGTGGATCTTCTCTTTCAACCTGAGCAAGTGAAGTAAGGGCCAAACAAATGGAAAGAACAAAAAATACTGGTTTCATATTCTGATATTAATACCTCCAGGCAATTAAGGATCGGGTGTTTAAACAATCGCAAAGGTAAGGCAAGGTGAAGCGCAGCATCGGTTTTTAATGAGATTATAATAAGCCTTAAACCGATGTTAAATCATACAATTTTTTTTATAAGCGGTAACAGTTGAAGCAGCTTATTGATATTTGGAAGGAACATTGGAACAATTCATTCTAAACAATTCCGAACCATTATACTGAATGGATGAAGTATCTACATAATAAGCAGTATCGCCTTTCACATCCATTTTCCCGATTCCGCGTATGATGCTGCTATCTTCCAGTTTAAAGAAAACATCCATCACACTGTTTGTTCCTTCCGATGCAAATGCATAGCTGAGCTTCATTATATCGCCATCAAGAAAACCATGCACGGAACCGGAGCTTCCATCTTTCTGGTAGTTATCAAAACTGAGTTTACCGCTGATCTTATTTCCATCCCTGTAAAGCCTGGCCACCAGTGTATCCCTTCCCGTTACATTCATAAAACATCCTGATGCATTATCAACGGGTATTTCTTCTTTACCATTTATTCCGGAAGCAGGCTGGTTCAAAGTTGTGTCACTTCCTTCACCTGATACAGCACTGTCATTACAGGAAAGTAATAAAACTGAAATAAAAAGAAATGTATATTTCATATGAAATATTTAAGTAGGTGTTTATACCGAAAATTTAAGTAGGAACCAGAAAATACTATGCCCTGTTTTAACTCTGATCCAGCAAAAGAAAAATCTTACCATTATTTTCCATAACAGTGTAGGTTCTGATGCCTTGTTTAGCAGGTCCGGCTGTAACATTACCCTTGTGAACGGAAAATTGCGAACCGTGCCAGGGACACTGAACAATTCCACACATCATACTGCCACCGGCCAGTGAACCACCCTTATGGGTACAGCGGTCATCGAAGGCAACATATTGGTCTTCCGTTCTTGCAAGTACGATCCTTTTACCTTTGCAATGAAGCAGTTTCATTGCATTCACTTTCAGCTCATCTGCTACTGCCACTTCTATGCGTCCTGTATCCGAATCAAAATAAGCCTCATTCCACTTGCCCGCATGCGCATAACGCTGATCAACTCCAATCTGATTCCGGTAAACAAGGGTGCCGCCCATCCATCCTGCAATACTTAACAGTATCACACCAACCAGTTCCATAGACAACAGGATATATCGGTTCACTTCTTCACTACCACGATAAAAAAATGCAACAATAAAAATGACCAGCATGGTAACATTGATAATTCCGTGTTTGGCACCCCTTTTTTTGGCCGAGCTTTCCGGTGGCACCGTATATATATAATCTATCAGTCCGGGAATGGCGGCCAGCACTGCAAATACAATTCCGGCTGCGTTGAACCAGTAAGATGCTACAAATAATCCATCAACATCAAACAACCATCCCGCCAGGTGTGCGAGCAAAGTGCCGGTAAAAAAAGCAATGGGAAAAGCTACGAGGATAGGATGTAATGGATGGGATTTGAAATGGGCTTTACTTCTCATTGGATAAATTTTTTGATCAGGGAACAACACTTCATCAAAAGAAAAAGAACTTATTGTTTCAATGGGAAGATTTATGAACTTTAAGTTACTATGTTGACAGTTATTATCGTTCTTTTACTCCTGGTATTATTTGTTTTGTTCTTTTTACAACAGCCGGCTTTTGGCAAAAAGCCCTCAGGCGACCGCTTAAAAAAGATCCAGGCATCCCCTCATTATAAGAACGGGCAGTTTCAAAACCAAAGTGCAACCCCATCACTTACCGAAGGAAGCGGTTATATAACCGTGATGAAAGAATTCTTTTTTGATAAAGACAAAAGAAGTGTGCCAACATACAACCTGCCTGCCACAAAAACCGATCTTTTTCAACTGCAGTCAGGAGAAGATGTTTTGGTTTGGTTTGGGCATTCATCCTATTATTTGCAACTGGATGGAAAAAAAATACTTGTAGACCCTGTATTGAGCGGACATGCATCTCCGGTAAAATTTACAACGAGAAGTTTTCAGGGCGCTGATATCTATCAACCGGAAGATATTCCGGCTGTAGATTACCTGTTCATAACCCATGACCACTGGGATCACCTGGATCATTCCAGTTTAAAAGAACTTAAGCCAAAGGTCAATAAAATTATTACCGGGCTTGGTGTGGGGGCTCATCTGGAAAGATGGGGTTTTGATCCTGCCATTATAACGGAACTGGACTGGAATGAAACCATTTTGCCTGAAAACGGTTTTGAAGTTCATAGCATCCCTGCAAGGCATTTTTCAGGAAGGTCGTTGCAAAGAAACGGTACGCTATGGTCATCATTTGTCTTGATCACTGCCAATTGTAAGCTATTCATTGGCGGCGATTCTGGCTATGACGAACATTTTAAAAAAGCAGGTGAAAGATTTGGCAGCTTCGACCTGGCCATACTTGAGAACGGGCAGTACAATAAACACTGGAAATACATTCACATGATGCCTGAAGAAGTGGTGCAGGCAGCCATTGATCTGAATGCAAAAAAGTTTTTACCTGTTCACTGGTCAAAATTTTCACTTTCAATGCACGCATGGGATGAGCCAATTAAGCGGGTGGTAATGGAAGCTGCCAGAAAAGGAATAGATATTGTTCATCCAATGATTGGAGAGCCTTTACATTTTAAACGAAATACCACAGCTGTAAAATGGTGGGAAAAAACTGAAAGCTAAGCTGGTGTGGTTATCCACCAGGTATTTCCAAATGGATCAATGATCCCGCCGCTTCTGCCATATGGCTGATCAGAAACTTCCATCACAACCCTGGAGCCATGCTCAACTGCTTTCTTAAAGGTTTCGTCTGCATTTATAACGTTTATATAAAGACCGGCATTCTGTGCAGGCCATTTATCAGAAGCATTTCCAAACATGATGGTACTTCCACCAATGGTAATTTCACCATGCATCAATGACCCGTCTTCCATCAAATGTCTTGACTTTTCATTTGCACCAAATACCTCCCTGGTGAATTCAAAAAAGCCTGATCCGTTTTCCAAAATCAGGTAAGGCATTACGGTTTGGTAACCTTCTGGTAATTGTAATGTTTGCATAATTCAAATTTACCAGGGAAACGCATTCTAACCTAAACATGAAAATTTTTTTGAAGTACCTCACTAACATCCTAACTAATCAGCAACCTGTACGGAACATTCATCAATTCATGCATCCCTGCTTTCGCTGCCTGAAAATGGCGGGATAGTTTTATCCCGGAAATAAAATTTTCATAGTCATGCATAAATCAATCATTATAGCATTCATGCTGTTGCCTTTTGCAGCGCCTGCACAACTTAACAAATTCGTGAACAAAGCAAAGGATAAAGTAAACCAGCGCATAGACAGAAAGGTTGACCGCGAAATGGATAAAACCCTTGATGAGATCGAAGGCAAAAAAACAACGGATCAGCCAACCGCAGGGGTCAATGAAAGCTCAAAACAAAAACATCCTGAAAAAGAATCAGTAAAACCATTTTCCAAATTTGATTTCGTGCCCGGTGAAAGAATCATTTATGCTGAGGATTTTGCCCAGGATGCCATAGGAGAATTGCCGCTTTCCTGGAATGCAAGCGGAAAGGGTGAAGTAATGACCATTGACGATCAACAGGGAAAATGGTTGCGGATCTATGAAAACAATACTTATCTCACAGGCAACAGACAGATGTTTGGTGAAAACTATACAATTGAATTTGACCTCATCTTTTATTTTGAACCCAGGGTAAAAGGTTATGTTTTACCCGGATGGGATATGGGTTTGTTGAGCAGTGGTGAGCTGGATCCTGCTGATAATATTTTACTCCGGGAACAGGGAAATGTAAATAATACTGAAGTCCATTTTGGATATGGAAGTTATGCCCTGGCCAGAATGGAAAGCAGGGCTGCCAGGAAATCTACATTCCAGAGCGACAGGATGGAACTGGGAGATGTTCTCTCAGACTTTAATAAAGTAGTTCATTATTCCATTCAGGTTCAGAAAACACGTTTCCGGTTATGGATAAACGAAAGGAAAGTTTTCGATATTCCAAGAGCCATAAACACGGCCGATACCATGAACCAGGTATATTTTCATCTGGAAAGTTCCAATTACCAGGAAGATGAAATAGGACTTTTTTTATCCAACATAAAAATTGCAACAGGACTGCCGGATACAAGACATAAATTAGTTGAAGAAGGTAAATTTTCAACAACCGGAATTCTTTTTTCAGTAAATGCGGCTGCTATCAAACCGGAAAGCAATGGTGTACTCAAAGAAATTGCAGAAGCCATTAAAAGCCATGCCGGAATGAAAGTAAAGATCATTGGACATACAGATAGTGACGGCACCGATGTAAATAACCTGGAGCTTTCGCGTAAAAGAGCTGAGGCAGTGAAGGCTGCGCTGGTTAAAGATTTTGGAATTGAAACTGCCCTCCTCGAAGCAGAGGGGAAAGGTGAGGCACAGCCAATTGGTGACAACAAAACCAAAGAAGGTAAAGCTATGAACAGAAGAGTGGAATTTGTAAAGTTGTAGCCGTTATGGAAATGCTGCAGGCCGGGCACTTCAGCCTGCAGCACAGATCACGCTTACCTGCTCCAGGATGGTGCCAGTCCGTTTTTTACCAGCAGCTTTTCCTGGCTCCCATCAATTCTCATGATATAAAGGTCAACAGTTTCATAATCTTCAGGTGTTTTACATCTTTCATAAACGATCCATTTCCCAGAGGGAGAAACCGTAAATCTTCTGGCAAATGCGCCCTGTAAATGGGTTAATTGTTTTGTTTGTTTTGTTTTGATATCAAAATGAAAAATATTGGCCGCATCCATCATCAGGTTGTTAACACTATAAAGAAATCCTGAACCATCAGGAAGCCATCTCAGATCATGTGCTATCTGGTATGATATATCAGAGAACAAAGTGAGACGCGATGCTGGATCGTGTGTTCCGCCAAGCTTCATCATAAAGATCCCGGAACCATCTTCGCTTTCATTTTCGGAATATAAAACATGGTCATTCAATTCATTTGTTGGGCCCATATCCCAGGTACAGGTACCTGAAGGCCCTTCCTTACCAAACAAAGGATCGTAATAAAATTCTCCAAGAGGCGGCTGCACAGGGATCGTTTTTACTTCACACAATCCATCTCTGTAAGTAATTGATGATCCATCGTGTTTCCATACCGGACGAAAAGCTCCAAAATAGGGATATCCATCACCGCTGATCAGCATGTCGGGAGCTTTGATGTTTTTTCCGGCCTGTACATCGGTACCAGGCATATACCACCTGTAATTTCCATAAATGGCAACTATGGGCTGGGCGGTCTCCCCAAAATCAGCAACATTTTTAAAAGTGAATGTTTTTGAAGCGCCCGGAGGCAGCGTGATCTGCTGTGCTTTGTCTGCCCCTACAATATTCAGAAAAAATACCCCCGCGCTTGACTGGGCAGGATCAAAACTGTATTGCATATTACGCACCGTAACGGTTACCGAACCTTTTTTGTAATTGCTGTAACTATTGTAGTCGGGCGAATTGGTGATCTTTCTAAAGCCCGTACCATCAGGGCGGATCCCAAAAATATCCGCATGATAAATGGATGACGAGGATTCGTGTGCACTTGAAAATGCCAGTTCTTTACCGTCCGGCTTCCATCCAAGATCAAATAATCCAAGTGGCTCTATTGCATTTTTATGTGTCCATAACAAATGGTCATTCTGACCATTGGAATCGACCAGCCTGATCTCCGATCCATTGCGTATATATGCAATCAAAGCAGTGGGTTCAACATTACTGTCATCAGCACTAAATGCATTATGCGCTTTTTGAGAATTGGAAGCAGATCCATTATTTCCACATACCACCGAAAGAAAGGCCACTCCGGATATAAGTATGCCATAATATATTTTTTCCATCTGCGAATGGTTAAGGAACTTTAAGTTAATAAAAAAATCGCCACAGATTACAGGTACTGTTCCGCCCCTGTACATTGGTTAAAAGCTATCACCCATCCGCTCTTGTACATTAACCAACCATATATTATCTTCGCCCGGTTAGATCCAAACCAAAACAATTCTTATGAAAAAATCCCTGCTGGCGGTATGCGCATTTCTTTACCTCCAATCTTCTTCTCAATGCCTGGTAGTTGAAGTTCCATTACAAAAACGAACCAGCAATGCCCAACTTATAATTGAAGGAAAAGTTTTGGCGAAGCGTTCGTTCTGGAATGAAAACCGGACCATGATCTATACTTCCAATACAATTGAGATCTATAAGATATTTAAGGGTCATACTGAATCCGGTTTAATTGAGCTCATTACGCCCGGGGGTATTGTAAAAGATAAGATGATCAGGGTTGACCCTTCCCTTTCACTAAAGGAAAATGAAACTGGCATCTTCATGCTGGAAAATGTAAGACGTTCCAAATTTTTGCCCGCGCAGGTTCACCCTGCCGAACGTTTTGAAGCCTATGGTTCTACGCAGGGATTTATCAGATATGACATGAACCAGGGCGTGGCCAGTGATCCTTTTACTTCATACAGCGACATACCTACCCTGTATAAAATGGTATCTCCATTGAATTACAAACAGGTTAAACCTTTGGTTTTTCCTTTGGCGGTACAAAGCCAGAAGATGATGGCCATCACAGGATTTTCACCTTCAACCATTACTGCGGGTACTAACTCAGTGCTTACCATAACGGGTAGTGGATTTGGTGCATCAAGAGGAACTGGCGAAGTATTGTTTAGCAACGGGGACGATGGAGGTGCTACCCTTATAGCGCCTTTGCCAACTCAGTATATTTCCTGGACAGATACTGAAATCCGGGTGGAAGTTCCAACAGATGCCGGTTCAGGAATTTTCCAGGTTGTCCAGGGTGCTACCACTTTTACGAGCGCCTCTGCACTTGCCATACCCTATTCGCATTTGAATCTGCAGTATGACCCTGGAACCGGGTTAAGAACTTATCAACCCGACCATATTGATCTGGATGGATCAGGAGGATACACCTGGCAGATGAACACAGGTTTTGATGCGAATACGGCGGCAAAAAATTCTTTTATGCGGGCATTTGATACCTGGCGATGTGCCACACAGGTAAACTGGTTAATAGGTACCACAACATCTGTAAATTCAGCAATTGCTGATGGAATCAATATCATATGTTTTGACAATGATGATGTACTTCCGGCAGGCGTACTGGGAACCTGCGCCAGTTATTGGTCGGGTTGCAGCAATGGAGTACAGATCGACTGGTTTGTAACCGAACTGGATATCATTTTTGATGAAGGAAGCAACATGGCACCTCTTACCTGGGAATTTGGTACTGCCACGCCATCGGGAATGGAATATGATTTTGAAACGGTTGCTGTACATGAATTAGGCCATGGACATCAATTAGGTCATGTGATCTCCCCCGGTGCCATTATGCATTATGCCATTTCAAATGGAACATCAAACAGAAGCCTGAGTGCAAATGATCTTGCGGGAGGAAATTTTGTTCAGGCTAAAAGTGAAGTTGCCAATATATGCACCAATGCCATGACAGCATATTCCGGATGCAGCGTGCTCCCCATTTCAGTTACCTCTGTAAGGGCCTTTCCAATTGATAACCTTATAAAAGTTGAATGGAACAATGCGTCAGAAACCGGAGTGGATCATTATGATTTGGAAGAATCCGGCAACGGCATGTCATTTACTCTTGCAACAACCGTTCAACCAGCTTCAAATACTGGTTTGCCGGCGCATTATAACTTTACAGACAGGAATATTTACAACGGTGCAAATTATTACCGGGTAAAATCTACAGGTCATAATGGTGAAATAAAATATTCAGACATTGTAAAAGTGAATGTGACAAACAGCAAGGCGGCTTTTAATGTTTATCCCAATCCTTTAAAAGGAAGACAACTCAGTTTGGAATTCAACAACCTTGAAAAAGGTAACTATAGCTTAGAAATGTATAACACTACAGGACAACTGGTGTTGAGTAAGCAAATGGTGCACAATGGCGGCAGTGCAATGGAAGTGATCCAGTTGCCTGCAATGGCAAAAGGCTGGTATGCTTTCAGATTAATTGGCGGAAAAGAAATAAATGAGAAGAGAATAATGGTAGAGTAGATGGAACTGAAGTTTAGCTACTACAGGTTCATCAACCCAACTTAAATATGTTGATAAAAAAAAGTGACCGGCAATACCGGTCACTTTTTTTATTTCTTTTAATCCAACTTAGCCAGCCTGATTATAATCCTGACATGCTAAGCATGCGCATGGATCCGCATGGTTATTTCTTACCTATTCTGTACAACCTTCCTTCATCCGTTACCGCATAAAGCGCACCATCTTTACCCTGGGTAACATCACGGAACCGCTGTCCTTCACTGGCAAGGATCCTTTCTTCACCAGCCACCCTGTTATTTTCAATTACCAGTCTGGCAATGTGTTTACTGTTCAATCCGGCAATAAAAAGATTGTTCTTCCATTCAGGAATATGATCACCTGTAAAGAATGTCATTCCACTTGGAGATAATACGGGGTCCCAATAATATACCGGTTGTTCAAGTCCTTCCTTTTGAGTGATGCCTTCGCCAATTTTTGGACCGGTGTATTCAATACCATAAGTAATGATGGGCCAGCCATAATTTTTACCGGGCCTGATAATATTGAGTTCATCCCCTCCGCGCGGGCCAAATTCATTTTCCCACAGGTCACCTGTTTCCGGATGAAAAGCAAGTCCCTGTACATTTCGATGTCCATAAGTCCAGATCTCAGGTCTGGCATCAGATCTTCCTGCAAATGGATTACCGCTCACAGGTTGTCCGTTCCTGGTTATATGAACGATCTTGCCATAACCGGAATTCAGATCCTGCGCCTGTGGTCTTGTAATGATATCGGAACGTTCGCCGGTACTTACAAATAAATTTCCTGCTTTATCGAAAATTATACGCCCTCCAAAGTGCATTCCATTATTAAATGCTGGCGTTGCACGATAGATCACCGTTGCATTTTCCATTTTCTTTTCATCAGCCGATAATTTTCCTTTGGCTACAGATGTAAGATTTCCACCCTGTACGGCTTCAGAAAATACCCAGTAAACCATCCGGTTGTTTGAAAAATCGGGGTCTAAAGTGAGGCCCAGCAATCCACCCTGACCGGTAGCATTCACTGGTGGAATTCCAGTTATGGGCTCACTTAACTGTCCGCCGGTATTGGCTATGCGCATATTTCCCTCCTTCTGGGTAATAAGGAATCTCCCATCCGGCAAAGAAATTATACCCCAGGGTTTTACCAGTTCATTACTAAGTATCCTGCCTTCATAAGCGGTAGCGGTTTTAACACCCGGTGCCCTTGTCTGGCCTTCAAAAGCAGGCTGATAATCGGTATTGGGTTTGCGGGTTTCTACCGGAGGATAAGTAGTGTCTTTTTCGTTGTTGCTGGTGTTGCCCGTGGAATTGTTGTTATGTGTGCCACAGGAAATAAAAAATACAGATAAAGCTATGCTTCCAATTATGCCTTTCAACATGGTTATGGTTTTAAGTGTAAGCAAAGTTAGGTGCAGCTTTAGAAAATTGAACAATGAATCCGGAATAGCTTAAAAGCATACTCTTCCATTACATTAAATTTCAAAATATTTCCTGGTTCAGCATAAAAATTAAATTCCTGAAGGCTTTGTAAATCTATTTACCCTATGAAATTCAATTCACCAATGCCCCTAAATAAGGACCATGTTTTTTCTGTCACGTTCAAACTTTGGTAAGTGTAAACCACCTTAAAACTTTTTCATTTTTCCCTAAATTGACAAAAACTTTTTGAGGGCATAAATTGAGGTGCCTGTTCCTATCTTTATGCCAATCCTTAATCAAGAATTATGCACCAGAATATTTCAAAAAGAAATCATATCAATATTTCAGGGAAAGGCAGGCAACCGATGGTTTTTGCACATGGGTTTGGATGCGACCAGAACATGTGGAGGTTTATTACTCCTGCATTTGAAAACAACTATAAAATAATATTGTTTGATTATGTAGGCGCCGGGAGATCTGATAAATCGGCCTATATTCCCGAAAGATATGATTCACTCCAGGGATATGCTACTGATGTTATTGAGATCTGCGATTACCTCAATTTAAAAGATGTGATCTTCGTTGGCCATTCTGTAAGCAGCATGATTGGTTTACTTGCTGCAATTGAGCGCCCCGAACTATTCAGTAACCTCATAATGGTAGGGCCTTCTCCTTGTTATATTAATAAAGATGGTTACACAGGTGGATTTGAAAAAAGAGATATTGAAGGGCTTCTGGAGACCATGGAAAAAAATTATATCGGGTGGGCAAATTTTCTTGCACCCAATATCATGGGTAATAAGGAAAGACCTGAACTTGGAGAAGAACTTACTGAAAGTTTTTGCACCACCGACCCAGTTATTGCTGGACAATTCGCAAGAGCAACATTCTTTTCAGACAACCGTGAAGACCTGGTGAAATTACAAACACCTTCACTGATCCTCCAGTGTTCAGAAGATATTATTGCACCCACCTCAGTTGGCCATTACCTGCACAGCCACCTTGCAAATAGTACACTTAGAATAATGAATGCTACCGGACATTGCCCACACATGAGCGCACCTGAAGAAACCATTACATTGATAAAAGAATATCTTTCCCAACAGGTATGACAGATATATTTTTCAATACTTCCCCTGCCGGTTATTTTTCTTTTTACGACAATGGTTGTATTTATGTAATTAACCAGACGGCGTGCGATGCATTGGGTTATGAAAAAGTAGAACTGGAAGGCAGTCAGGTTGAATCCATTTTCACCATACCAACAAAGATCTTTTACCAGACCCATTTCTTTCCTATGGTAAAGATGCATGGCCATGCTGAAGAGATCTTCATTACCCTGCTTACAAAAAAGGGCGAATTCCTGCCGGTACTGTTAAATGCAAAAAGGATCCATCAAAAAGAAAACAGTTTTACTGCATGTTCATTCATTGTGGTTCCAAACCGGAAGAAATTTGAGGATGAATTGGTGGCCGCTCGTAAACAGGCCGAAAATGCGTTACAGGAAAATTCTGAATTATTGCAGGCAAAGGCCGCCCTGCAAACCCGTGCGGAACAACTTGATGACCAGATGCATATTGTAAATGAACGCAACAATGAACTGAAACAGCTCAATCACGTTATTACCCATAACCTCAAAGAACCGCTCAGGAAAATGTTGTTGTTTGTTGACAGGCTTCAGCTTTTTCAATTACCTGAAGAAACTTCCCATTCAATGGAAAAGCTGGCAAGGGCCTCGGCTCAAATGAAAAATATTGTGAAAGGCTTACAGCAATATGTCTGGCTCGATGATGTTGACCTGAAGTTTAAAAAAGTGGACCTCAACCAGCTGATCGAAACAGCGTGTAGTAAGATCAGAGAAGAAGCTGGTGAGAACGTGCTTGATATAAAAACCGGAACCCTGCCGCATATTGAAGCGGATGAAGAGCAGTTAAGTATCCTTTTTTATCATATTTTATCTAATGCCGTTAAATTTAAAAATGGGGACAAAGCATTTGTAACCATTAAATCTACCGTAATAAAAAAGAACCGCTTCAGAACCGTAAGGAACAAATACCAGTATGAAGATTTTCTGAAGATTGAAATTTCTGACAAGGGAATAGGATTTGACCCCGGCTCAGGAGAATCTGCTTTTGAACTTTTCAGAAAACTGCACATATCTGAAGGAACAGGACTTGGACTGGCACTTTGCAAAAAAATTGCAGGCAATCATTCGGGTTATATCAACATTAGCAGCCTAATCAATAAAGGAACCATAGTTGAAATATTATTACCTGTTTCACAAAATCACAGGTGATGTTTGATTGTTACATTTAGTTGCTAATTTTGTTGCCTTCATTAAATAGTATATTATGCATCAATCCGGAGTAAAAACTATTTTATTGATAGATGATGATGAAGATGAGTATGACATGATCATTGAAGCCATTAAAAAAATAGATCCGGGTGTAAAGGTATTTTTTCTGGACAGGATAGAAGAATGCCTGAAATACAAGGGTAAGGAGTTTGATCTGATACTTCTTGATATTAACATGCCCCAACATGATGGGTTTTCATGGCTCAGGCAGATCAGGAATAAAAACAGGGATGTTGCCGTGGTTATGTATTCCAACTCTTCCAATCCTGCAAATATTGCCCGTGCTTACAATGAAGGCGCCAATTTATTTTTCAATAAGCCGGAAAGTTATTCTTTGCTCATCACGGGCATTAAAAAACTTTTGAATCTTGACTGGCGTCACCCTTTATCCATTACCCGGGAATATATTCAGGAAGGAAGATACCTTACTTTTCAGGAAGCCTGACATCCTGGTCTACCTGAAGATCATTCACAATAATGTAAATTCCATTTGCGGTGAAAATTTCTATGTAAAATATTTGCACAGCCTTCTGTTGATCATTATGATTTTACAAACATCTTCCATTGGTGAAAAGGGACAGACATTGTAGAAATTCCGGAACCATACAACAAACATTAGCGTTCAGCATGCGATCGTGAATATCAGAATGTCATATTGGAGACCGGGGCAAAAGCAATTGACCGTTATTGCCGGCCAATTGCTTTTCTTATTTCAGGAGCCACCTTGTCTCCCAGCAATTCAATGGCATGCAGGATCAATTTATGAGGCATGGGTCCCATGCTCATCTGAGCCAGGAAACGGGTATGGTCAAACAGTTCGTGTTCATACAGGATCTTATCGATCACCTGTTGGGGGCTTCCTACGAGCAGAGCACCTGTAGCTCCTGTAGATGCATCAAATTGTTGCCTCGATGATGGCGGCCATCCTCTTTCCCTTCCAATGCGGTTCATTACTTCGGCATAAGGAGGATAAAATTCATCGGCTGCCTGTTTGGCATCATCTGCAATGTAGGTATGTGAGTTGATGCTTAGCTGCATCTTTGCAGGATCGTGACCTGCCTCCTTATATACCCTGCGGTATAATTCCACGAGCGGAACAAACCTTGAAGGCATTCCACCTATAATGGCAAGCGCCATAGGCAATCCAAGTGTGGCAGCCCTTACCACTGATTCAGGTGTTCCTCCCACGGCCACCCAAACAGGAAGCTTCTCCTGATATGGCCGTGGATAAATGCCCTTGTTATTGATGGTTTGCGTAAGTTTTCCCTTCCAGGAAAAGATCTCTCTTTCATTCAGTTTAATCAGCATCTGAAGCTTTTCAGAGAACAATTCATCGTAATCAGAGAGATCATAACCAAACAAAGGGAAAGATTCAATGAAGGAACCACGTCCCGCCATCACTTCTGCCCGGCCACCGGATAACTGGTCCACAGCCGCGAATTGCTGAAACACCCTTACAGGATCTTCCGAGCTCAATACAGTTACCGCGCTTGAAAGCTTTATTTGTTTTGTTTTAACTGCCGCCGCTCCAAGAATTACACCTGGAGACGAAACTGCATAATCAGGCCGGTGGTGTTCACCAATGGCAAATACATCCAGACCCACCTGGTCGGCCAGTTCTATTTCCTCCATCAGATTCAATAAACGCTGGTGGGTGGAAATCTTTTCGCCGGTAAGCGGATGTTGTCCAATATCTGCAAAGGTGTATAATCCTAATTCCATTGAACTAAGTTAAGCCCTAGTACCGGAATTGGCCTTTCCGGAATACAGCTTCGCTTCCGGATTTTTAATTAAAATGACATGTCTTATCATTACGTTTCTGAAACAAAATTTATATTTCTGATAAGAGAATTTACCTATGGTGTTATTAGAACAATGGAAAAGCCCCCGGTGTTTTCAGCTCAGGTTTTAGCACCTGGCCGGGGTGCTTGAATAATTGAAACTTCTTTTTTATATTACTGTCCCCTAACAGCTTTCGCAATCATTTTTTTATCCAAAACTAACCAGGCCAGGCCTGAAACATATGAGAAAATTAGCAATAATGGTGTTGTTCGTGCTGATTTCAGTGAGCATGATAGCCCAGAAAAACAAAAACAGAAATGAGAACCTCCCTTCATTTGGTGATGTTACAAAAGAAGACCTTGAATTAAAGCAATGTGATTTCGATGCAAATGCCGAGGCCATGATCCTGGTTGAAGATGGCCGTATTGAAGCCGTTTTCGGAAAGGGCATTGAAATGAAGAAAAGGGTCAGGATCAAGATCCTTGATAAAAAAGGACTTGACTGGGCCAATGTAAAACTGGTGTATTACAGTGAGGGCAGGCAACAAGAAATTTTAAGCCTCAGTGCACAAACTTATAATCTTGATGCATCAGGAAAGACCGTTGTAACCAAACTTGATAAAAAGCTGGTTTATGATAAAAAGCTGAATAAAAGGCTTACGGAAAAAACATTCACCTTCCCCGATGTCAAGATCGGCAGCATCATTGAATATGAATATAAACACACAGGCATTGGTTTGATTGACTGGTATTTCCAAAGATCCATCCCTGTCAGGTACAGCCATTTTGCAATTGATTTCCCTGAGGAAATTGAAGTGTCGGTTATTCCATTCTGCTCCCGGCAATATGAAGCCGAA
Organism: uncultured Chitinophagales bacterium; assembly: GCA_946886475.1. The sequence continues at coordinate 51,006 of CAMPIQ010000006.1, forward strand.
GTAAAAAATTCGGGCGTACGCAATATCAAGGAATATTCCATGAGCAAGGTGCCCGGCCTCCGTAATGAACCATTTGTGATCAACGAAGACTTTTACCGAGACAGGCTTGAAACAAAGATCACGGCTTACTATGCTGATGGCAGAAGAATGAATAGAGTGGCCAACTGGAAAGAGGTGATAAAAAGCCTGATGGAAGATGAAGATTTTGGGGTACAGATCAAAAGAAATATTCCAAAAACTACAGAGCTGGATGTCAAATTGAATTCACTCAGCACTCCTTATGAAAAAATGAAATGCATTTATAAATATGTACAGGATAATATGACCTGGAATGAATCGCCTGGTATCTGGGCGCTGGATGGTGTACGAAGCGCATGGAAGGATAAAAAAGGAACCGTAGGTGAGATCAATCTTATACTGGTAAACTTTTTGAAAGAAGCAGGGATCAATGCAGATCCGGTTCTTGTAAGTACCCATGAACATGGTATTGTGAATGCTGCAGATGCCGGAACATATGAAAGTTCAGGAATACGGCAATTTGATAAAGTAGTGGCCTATGTGGAAATGGATAATAATGTTTACGTACTTGATGCCACTCAAAAAGATGTTCCTGTTCACCTCATACCCTCAGATATTCTTATGACGGAAGGTTTGGTGATTGAAAAGCTTGAAACCCAGGAATGGGGATGGAAATCACTTTGGAGAGATGACCTTGTAGCCAAAAACATAATAATGATCAAAGGCAATATAGAAGCCGAAGGGAATTTAAACGGCCAGATAGAAATTACCAGCTTTGATTATGCCAGGTTATCAAAACTGGGAACTGCCAGAAAAGGAAAAGAAAAGTATATTGAAAGATATGCACCTAAAAATGCTTCCAACATCAATGTAGAAGATGTAACCTTTGAGAATCTTGATTCTGACAGCTTACCGCTTATTCAGAAGATCAAATTCAAACAGAAGCTAAATGCAGCCGGTGAATACCAGTATTTCTCAACCAACATTCTAACCGGACTTGAAACCAATCCATTTGTTGCGGACAACAGGGTTACCGATGTATTTTTTGGTCCCAACCAGAGTTATTCGATTTATGGAAACTTTCAGGCGCCGGAAGGTTATCAGTTTGAGGAGCTGCCGAAAAACATCAAAATGATCATGCCTGATACCAGCATTGTTATTTCCAGGGTCGCCCAGGTTTTCAACAATACTTTACAGACAAAGATTGTTATTGATTTTAAAAGGCCGTTTTATCCTGCCGACCAATACGATCAGCTGCAGGAATTTTACCAGCGCTTATTTGAAATATTGAACGAGCAATTTGTTATCCGTAAAAAGAACGCCTTACCATAATATGAAACATCTTATTTTTTTAGCTGCCTGTTTATCATCAGCGGCCATAATGAATGCACAGGGGCCCTACAGTCTTGAAAACATTCCGGACTCAATCAAAAAAAATGCTACTGTCATAACCCATAACGAACAAATGGAGCTCGGGATAGAAAGTCCTGAGAAAGCCGTTCTGAAAGTAAAAAAGGTTTTTACGGTAGTGAATGAAGAAGGTAGAGGAGCACTTGTATTTAATAAGTACACATCTCCTTACACAAAACTTGATGAAGTAGAGATCAGGGTATATGATAAAATGGGGAAATTGGTATCGAAGCATAAAAAGAAAGACCTGACTACCGTGGCTTATGGTGAGGGGCTGGTGACAGATGGCTTTATTACCTATTTTGAAATACCCGCGCCTTCCTATCCTGTTACTGTTGAATACAATTATGAACAGGTGTACAAAACAACCCTGATCATTCCGGACTTCAGGTTCATCAATCCCAAAGAAGCCGTTATCCAGTCCAGTTACACTGCAAAAATACCTGCCGGTTTAAACATTCGATATAAGGCCATGCAAACCAATATCCAGCCTGTAATAACCAAAGAGGGAAGCCTTACAGTGTATCATTGGTCAGTAAAAAACCTGCCACCGGTAGAGGATGAAGCGGGCAGCGTAGATTACAGCTTCAGGTTTCCGCATGTAAGTATGGTGGTCGATCAATTTTCACACTATGGTTATAAAGGGGACTTTTCGTCCTGGAAAACTTTTGGAAACTGGATAAGGGAATTAAACAAAGGGATGGACGAACTTAATCCCGAACGCAAACAGTTCTTCAACAACCTGGTGAAAGATGCAACAACTGAAAAGGAAAAGATCAGATTGATATACCAGTTCCTTCAAAATAATTTTCGTTATGTAAGCATTCAGCTTGGAATAGGAGGAATGAAATCATTTCCTGCAAAATTCACCGATGAAAAAAAATATGGTGATTGTAAAGCTTTGAGTTTTTACATGAAAGCTGCACTGAATTCTGTTGGTATCAATAGTAATGTTGCCCTCATCAATGCGCAATACAACCAGGCGCCTGTGGATCCTGATTTTCCAAAAAATGGTTTCAATCATATGATACTTTGCGTTCCCGGAAAACAGGATTCGGTTTGGCTGGAATGTACAAGCAACACCGCCGAATTTGGACAACTTGGAAGTTTTACCGAAAACCGGAATGCATTGTTGATCACAGATAAAGGAGGGGTGCTGGTTCCTACACCGAAAAGCAGGGCAGAAGCCAACTTATTTCTTACCCATACCGTGGTAAAAATGGATAATGATCTTTCTGCACTTACAGAAACCAGGATGACCACAAGTGGAGAATACAGTGAAATGCTGTCCTATTTCATTAAAGAAAACAGGGATGACCTAAAAACCCTGCTGGTAAAATACCTTGGATACAAACAACCCGACGATTTTTTAATGACCAGGGAAAATGAAAAAGAATTTGTTTTGAAACTGTCTTTAAGAAAGGTACCCGAGTTCAATGCAGGATCTAAATTTTTCCTCAATCCACGGATAAGTAAGATCTCAACCACCATACTACCGGTATACGAAAACAGAAAACTTGATTTTTACTTTGAACATCCTTATGAAAAAAAGGATACTACGGTACTTGTTTTACCACAAGGCTTTACAGTTGATGTACTGCCAAAGGAAAAAAACATAAAGAGTGACTATGCATCTTACCATTCAAGCTCCTGGCTTAATGAAAAAGAAAATGCGGTGTACACAGCCACTACACTTGTTCTTGAGAAACATAAGATCCTGGCAAAGGATTACAATAAGGTAAAATCATTTTTTGATGAAGTGATCCAGGATGATGCCCAACGGCTTGTTATTAAAGGAACAGTTGGGCAGCCACAGGAGAAAAGAGCTTTCTGAACCTTTATAAAACAAGCTGTCCATATAATTTCTGAAGAGTTTCACCCGGGTCGCTGCAAAGTCCCGGGTGTACTTTTGAGGCCTGTACCACCGTACTTCTGGTTGCTGTTAACCAGCGGAATCTTGAAGCCATATCAAGAGAAGCAATGGGGCCGCCTGATTTTTCTCCTTTACAGATCCTTTCAAATGACCTGAGGTGTTCTTCCACTTCGCTGCAATCCATGTCATCGCAAAGCACCTGTAACTTCTTTTTATCTATGGTATAAACTGTCTGAAGAAAGCTATGGTCCCTGCAATACATAACCACTCCCACATTAAGGAATTCCTCTCTTTCAACCCGGGGCACCACCCGGATCACTGCGTATTCAAATAAATGTTTTCCCTGCATCCTGGGCCTGGTTTAAAAATATTTGAGAATGCTCTATCCGGTTTAATAAAAACTGTTCATACATTGTTCTTTTCCCTGCAATTGAAATCATTTCATCTTCAAGCCACTCATCCGGTATCTGATTCACAATCCGGTGTATTATTTCAGGTTGTAAAATTCGTTTCAACTCCCTGTCCGCTTTCTCCAGCCGGGTTGCCCGTTGCAGCAAAACATGATCCTTTACCTGAACAAATGGGTTGATACCTGCCTTTTGCCAGTCATTGCCGGCATGATGAAAATACAATGAAGCGCCATGGTCTATCAGCCAAAGTTCTTTATGCCACATCAGCATATTGGTATTGCGAGCAGTACGGTCAACATTGGTAAGTAAACAATCCAGCCAGACTATCCTGGATGCAGTATCAACTTCAACCTGATTCACTACAGGATCGAAACTAATGGCACCGGAGAGATAATGTAATGCCAGGTTCAAACCACCACTTGCTTTTAAAAGATCCTGAATTTCCTCATCAGGCTCAGTTCTGCCAAAAGCAGGATCAACGTCTGCAAATACAATTTCCGGAACCCTGAAACCGGCAGCCCGTGCAAGTTCTCCACCAATAAATTCAGCTATCAACGCTTTGATGCCCTGGCCTGCACCACGAAATTTAAGAACATAAAGAAAACCGTCATCTGCTTCCACAATGGCAGGAAGTGAACCCCCTTCGCGCAGGGGGGTAACATACCTGGTTACCTCAACTTTCCTGATCTTTTCTTTGTTATCGTTCATTTATGGAAGGAAATTAACCGGCTAAAGATAAGTTGAGCGTATGGAAAGATCATATCCGGCCCATTCCTCCAATGAAATAACAGAAGAAGGCTTTACAAAACCTTAATATAAAAGGGGAGGTTATTTGTATAATTTTAATAAAATCAACAGGATGAATGTAAATCTGCCACTCATTGGATTTGTGATCCTTGCGCTTGTTTTACTTCTTGTTTTCATTATTTACAGGAACCGGAAAGACAGGAAAAAACTGGAAGAGGACCTCGGTAATGATTATAAAAAGCCAAAGGAAAATGAAGGAGATATAGATGTGGGGAGCCGCCCTTTGTAGCAAGGCCAGGGGTCAAAATCCGGGAAAACGCTTCATTTTTTGTAAATGAAAACCATAAGAAAGGATAAACCGGAGCCATTCAAATGGTCAAAATTGCCCGGCAGTAAAAAAAGATATTGACATTATGGAAAACTCTATTGGAAGAATTAACCAGATAACACTAATTTAGTGAGCAGTTAAGAATTCTTACTAACATTAAATTCTATTTATCATGGCAAAAGCTTCAAAGAAAGCAGCAAAAAAGACAACAAAAAAAGCAGCTAAGAAAGCTCCTGCAAAAAAAGCCGCAAAAAAAGGTGGCGCTAAAAAAGCAGCGAAGAAAGCCGCTCCTAAAAAAGCAGCTAAGAAAGCCGCTAAAAAATCTGGCGCAAAAAGAAAACCAAATGCAGCCTTTATGGCTCCCCTCACTCCCAGCCCCGCATTAGCAGAGGTGATCGGAAATAAAGGAATGCCCAGAACAGAGATTGTAAAAAAGATCTGGGATTATATTAAGAAGAACAACCTGCAGGACAAAAAGAACAGGAGAATGATCAATGCAGATGCCAAATTAAAACCGGTATTCGGCAAAGACCAGATCTCTATGTTCGAATTGGCAAAAGTTGTCAACAAGCATGTAAAGTAAATTTGAATTTTCCAATGAAAACCGGATCACCTGATCCGGTTTTTTTATTGCACCATTTGTTCCATCCAACCACCAACCTGGAAATCAAACGCCTGCTTGCAATGACGGGCCTTCATTAAACAACTTCCCGCAATAGCATAATAGCCCCTCTATCATCAATCAGCTTACAATGCTAAAATTCATAGCAAATAATTTAACTTTGATCCATGTCTATCCAAAGAGAAAAGCTGTTAGAGAAATTTAATGAAGAATACAAGCGACTCAATGAACATCAACGTAAAGCAGTAGATCAGATAGAAGGTCCGGTAATGGTTATTGCCGGCCCGGGTACGGGAAAAACACAAATATTAAGTGTGCGGATCGGAAAGATCCTTTTGGAAACGGATTACCTGCCTTCTAATATTTTATGTCTTACCTATACCGACGCAGGTGTTCTTGCTATGAGAAAACGTCTTATTTCTCTGATTGGGGCCGATGCTTACAGTGTTCACATCCATTCCTTTCATTCCTTTTGCAACATGGTGATTCAGCAGAATATGCAGTTGTTTCACAAAAAGGAATTACAGCCGCTCAATGAACTGGAACAGACACAATGCCTCATTGAATTAATTGACAGCTTCGAAAATGACAACCCTCTTAAGCGTTACAAATCCGATGCTTATTATGAAATAAATTATCTGAAAGATTTTTTTGGAATAATGAAACGTGAGGGATGGACGCTTCAATATCTCCTTGAGAAAATTGAAGAATACAAAGAACAGATCATCCCCGAAAATTTTTATAATAAAATAAAGGCAAGAAAGGGCATTATTGAACTTACGGCCGAAGGAAGAAAAGAGCAGGATAAAATGGTAAAACTGAAAGCAGCCGTTCAGTCCTTTCCCAAATACCAGCAGATCCTTAAGGAAAAGCAGAGATATGATTTTGATGATATGATCAACTGGGTGATCAATGCATTTGAAAATCACCCTGAAGTACTTGCAGGTTACCAGGAACAGTACCAGTTTCTGCTGGTAGATGAATACCAGGATACCAGTGGTGCCCAGAACAAACTGGTTGAACTCCTGGTAAGTTACTGGAAGGAAGAAAGTCCGAATTTATTTGTAGTTGGAGATGACGATCAAAGCATCTATCGTTTTCAGGGGGCAAATATGGAAAACATGAGGATGCTCTCTTTGAAATATGGCGACCTGCTAAGGGTTGTTTTAACTGAGAACTACAGGAGTGTACAACCCATCCTTGATTATGCACACTCCCTGATCCAAAACAATACCCAGCGGTTAACAAATGAACATAAGGATCTCAATAAGATTCTTGTGGCATCAAGAGAAGAGTATAAGGATATAAAGAATGCACCGGTAATCAGAAATACGAATAATGAATTTGAAGAAAATATCCTGGTAACCGAAGAG
>CAMPIQ010000007.1 GCA_946886475.1 uncultured Chitinophagales bacterium
GAGCTATAACCACCATTTGGAGAGCGCAAAAATAATGAAATGCAATTAAAATAATGTCTCTATTTTTCTTTTGATGATTGTTTACTGAAACAATGAATGGATTGCATTTTATCCGGCATCTTTATAGCATTAATATTAACAATCAGAAACGTTTATTAGTATTTATTTTCCGCCTGTCAAAAACGTTTGTTAAAAGGGATAGAAACTACATAAAGCGTTTTTTTTGGCCTAAATTTGAAAGACATGCTCAAAGCATATAAATATCTTACAAATATGAAGAGACTTCCTTTAGTGATTGCGATGTTGGTGGCCGGGATCTTTATAGGATTCCAGACCATGGGAACATCCAATACCAATCCACCATCCAAGTATGAAAAGATCCTCCAGATTGTTGGAGAAATTTTGATCCAGGGCCATTACAACCCAAAGGATATCAATGACGAGTTTTCCAAAAAAGTTTACGCAAAGTATTTTGAAGAAATGGATCCGGAAAAGAACCTGTTCCTTCAGTCTGACCTGGAATCACTTAAAAAATATTCTACAAGGCTGGATGATGAGATCAAAGGCGCTCCGGTTGAGTTTTTTTATGAAGTAGGTAAGATATTTCATAAAAGAGCCGAAGAAGCTTCCCTTCTCTATAAAGAGATCCTGGAAAAACCCTTTGACTTTACCGTTAAGGAATCTATGACCACCAATTCGGATAAAAAAGATTTTGCATCCAGTGAAGCAGAACGCAAAAACAACTGGCGCAAATACCTGAAATACCTTACCCTGCAACGCTATGTGGAATTGATTGAAGCAAAGGAAAGTAATAAAGGCAAAGAAGGTTTTGTGGTAAAAACCGATGCGGAACTTGAAAAAGAAGCCCGTGAAAAAGTAAGGATAGGAATGGACAGGATATTTGAAAGATACCGTCTCAACTTTACTGATGATGATAAGTTCAGTAAATATGTGAATACCATCACTTCCATGATGGATCCTTATACCGAATTCATGCCTCCGGTTGATAAAAGATATTTTGATGAACAGCTCAGTGGTTCATTTTATGGTATCGGTGCACAGCTTACATATGATGAAGGCAATATTAAAATAGCCAGCGTATTACCTGGAGGTCCTGCCCAGAAATCCGAGCAGGTAGAAGTAGGAGATGTGATTGTTAAGGTTGCACAGGGTATGGACTCAGCAGTAGACCTTACCGGTTATAGTGTTGAGGATGCCGTTAAGATCATTCGTGGTAAAAAAGGAACTGATGTAACGCTGACACTGAGAAAAAAAGATGGCAGCCTGAAGCCATTGACATTAACCCGCGATAAAATTGTGCAGGATGAAACATTCGTGAGAAGCGCGGTGATCAATGAAGGCACTTCCCGTATCGGTTATATATACCTGCCGGAATTTTACGCCAATTTTGAAGACCCTTCCGATCCGCACCGCAGTTCCATTGATGTGGAAAAAGAAGTAAAAAAATTGAAAGCTGAAAATGTTGACGGTATCGTGATTGATCTCAGGAATAATGGCGGAGGTTCTTTATATGATGTGATCCAGATAGCAGGTTTATTTATTGACCAGGGCCCGATAGTACAGGTAAAAGACAGGGGCCGCCAGCCCGAAGTAATGAAAGACAGGGATGGGGGCGTTCTTTATGAAGGTCCACTTGCTGTAATGGTAAATGAATTCAGCGCCTCGGCATCTGAGATTTTTGCAGCAGCCATCCAGGATTATGGACGTGGTATTGTAATTGGAAGCACCAGCACTTACGGAAAAGGTACCGTGCAACGCAGTTTCGGACTGGATCCTTCCTCTAACTTCATGTCAGCCAATTCTGAGCTGGGTTCATTAAAACTCACGTTGCAGAAATTTTACAGGGTCAGTGGTGGTTCTACACAACAAAAAGGTGTGGTGCCCGATGTAGTGATCCCGGATTATTACGAATACCTGCAGTTCAGGGAAAAACATAATCCCAATGCCATGCCTTATGATGAAATTGGGAAAGCCAGTTATTCCAAATGGCAGCCTGGTTTCAATTTTCAGCCAATCACTAATATGGCAAGGGCAAGGGTTGCAAATGATTCTGTTTTCAATCTGATCAAACAGCAAACGGATATCCTGGCCAGACAAAATGATAAAGTTTATCCTTTAGAGCTGAATCAGTTCAGGGCTGAACAAAAAATTACCAGGCAGGCGGTTAAGAAAATCGAAAGCCTTGTGAAAATGGATAGCTCCATGCAGGCTGCTTTTCTTGATCAGGACAAATCCAGATATGTATCGGCAGACAAAGATAAAACGGCCAGATACCAGCAATGGTTAACTAATATCAGCAAGGATATATATGTTGACCAGGCAGTTAAGGTTATCAATGACATGGTAACCCAGCATAGAATTGCAAAAAGCAAAGCTGCACCGGCTAAAACCTTCTGAGCAGACCAATATAAAAAAAAGACCGTTCGATAAGCGAACGGTCTTTTTTTATTAAGAGTCATTATGTTTTCCTTTCAACATCCGCCATACAACCTAAGGAAAAGGATAGCCGGAAAGATTAAATGAATGAATAAAAAAAATTTCCCGGTTCAAACGCTCACCGGATCGTTATAGCTACAGGTACCGTTCTTTAATGATGTCTGTATGATGAATTGCATGTCCGGCAATGATAAAACCAATTCCCTTTACATAAACAGGGTTATTATTGGCTGTTCCCTGCTGTTCCAGCTGTTCGTCATCAAAGGATGCAAACAAACTCAGGGTAGCTGCCTGCACTGTTTTTAATTCTTCAATAAGGCTTTCGCTATTCCTTTTAAATGCCCTGGTGTTTTCCGCATACAGGTTTTCATCAAATCCTGGTAAATGAGTCTGATCCATTCTGGCAAAGCACAAAGCACGGAAACAAAATATCCTTTCTGCATCAATAATGTGTTGAACAACGTCTTTCACCTTCCATTTGCCTTCAGCATAACTGTAATCCCACTTATCAACAGGCATATTTTCTAATGTGGTCAACAATAAGGCCTGGCTTTTCCTCAAAGCGTCATAAAGATCCTTTTCTTTTACCTTGTTCAGGTATTTATGATAATAAGAGGGAACGCGGGAAAAAGCTAGTTCAGGCATATTATATTTTTAAGGAATAAAAAAAACCCGGCAATATTGCCGGGTTTAAAATTAGTCTGTTTTATGATTTTGCAGGTTTCTTCACCTTCATTTTATTTTTTTGAGGCTTCTTCTTCGAGGTTATTTCCGCTGCCAGTTTAGCCGCTTCATAAGCATTGATCAGCCCACCGGTACGGCTTAATTCTGACAATTCCTTATCCTCATCAGATCCTGGAACATTTACTTTTTCAGTAAGCTTTACAGAACTTTTTTCAATTACTTCTTTCAACTGCTGCGGTGTTAAAGAAGGATAATACTGAAGCAAAAAGGCTGCAACACCAGCAGTAACAGGAGAGGCCATGCTGGTGCCTGATGCATTACCATAAGTAGTTCCTCCAGGAATGGTTGAATATATATTTACGCCCGGAGCAAAAACGTCAACTTCATCTTTACCATAGTTTGAAAAAGCAGCGGTAACACCGCCATTTTTTGGATCACCGCTGGCACCAATGGTCAGCCAGTTACTTGCCTTCTTATTATTGGCTTCAAAATTAGCATTAGGGAAATTAAATCCTGTATCCAGGTTCTTGGCATCATTGCCTGCAGCATGGATCAACAATACGCCTTTGCTTTCAGCATATTTAACGGCATCATCAACCCAGTGCTTCTGTGGTGAAAACCCTTTACCAAAACTCATGTTAATGATTTTGGCACCATTGTCAACAGCATATCTTATGGCCAGCGCCACATCTTTATCATGCTCATCACCATCGGGTACGGCTCTCAGCGTCATGATCTTCACATTGTCGGCAATACCATCAATGCCCTTACCATTGTTTCTTACCGCTGCTATGATCCCGGATACGTGCGTTCCATGAAATGGGGTATTGGCCATTATATCATTATTGCCATAGAATTTATCATTGATATCGTTCTCATTATCTTTTACAATATCGCCCCGGTAATTTGGAGGAGGAGCAAAGGCAGATTCAGCCCTGCTCATCTGATTTTCGATATCAGACAGGAGCATTTTATTTGTAATGTCGAAATTATTGTCATTTGCAGCACAAATATTCAATATGATATTTTTAGTTGCTATGGCGTCCGGATGAGTGGCAGTATATGCCTTAAGGTCGTTTCCGGAATATTCTGTTTTTTTCAGGTCTGCTGCAATTACCGAATCGCCTCTTTTGAAGCCAGGGTAAATTTGTTGCAGGAATAATAATTCATTGCGGTCAACGCCTCTGAACACATCACCTTCGGCTCTTTTCCAGGTTTTATAGAGCTTCTGGTCTTCTGCGTTTAAAGTTGAAGAATCCTTCACATTTTCAAATTTTTCCCTGTACATATGGTATACTCGGGCGGCTTCATACGAATCCTGTTTAACATTCCGGCCATCACGGCCACCAAGGAAATTCCATCCGTGTACATCATCAACATAACCGTTACCATCATCGTCAATACCGTTTCCTGCAATCTCTTTGGGGTTAGTCCATAATACCGGTTTCAGGTCCTCATGAGTGGTGTCAATTCCCGAATCAATAACGGCAACGATTACACTTTTACTTTTTTTGCCTTTTACAAATTCGTATGCCTTATCGAGGCTGATCCCATAAAATCCTGTTGCTGATTTGTCCATCAGATGCCACCCATTAGGGGCTTTAACAGAGGTTTGCGCAAATGAAGCGAATCCAAAAATTGTAAAAGTCATTACAAGTACGGACCGTTTAAAAAGAGTCATCATGTGATTTATTTTAAAAAAATGAGTAACCGTAAAAATAAACAAACTGCTATTACAGAGTTGTCAAAAGGATGACAAGAGGTTGCTCCTCATTTGTTAATTAACAACTATAAATCGAATCTGATGCCCTGGGCCAGAGGTAGCTTGGTGCTATAATTGATGGTGTTTGTTTGTCTTCTCATATATATTCTCCAGGCATCACTGCCACTTTCTCTACCGCCGCCTGTTTCTTTTTCTCCTCCAAAAGCTCCGCCGATCTCTGCTCCTGAAGTGCCGATGTTTACATTGGCAATTCCACAATCGCTGCCGGAAGAAGACAGAAACTTTTCTGCTTCGCGAAGATTGAGGGTCATGATGGATGAGGACAGCCCCTGGGGTACTCCGTTCTGAATATTGATGGCTTCTTCAAATGAATTATACTTCATTATATATAGAACAGGCGCAAAGGTTTCCTGCTTTACCACCTCAAATCCCGGTTCAACTTCGGCTATGCAGGGCTTTACATAGCATCCGCTTTCATAACCATCACCATGTAAAACGCCACCTTCCACAATAAATTTTCCGCCTTCTTTTTTGCATTGCTCAATGGCTCCCAGATAAGATTGAACCGCGTCCTTATCAATGAGTGGTCCTACATGATTATTTTCATCAAGCGGATCTCCGATCCTTAACTGGTTATATGCTTTTACCAGTTTGTTCCTGAAATCGTCATATACTGAATTATGAATGATCAACCGCCTTGTAGTGGTACATCTTTGACCTGCTGTACCTACAGCACCAAACACGCAGCCCACAAGCGACATATCCAGGTCTGCATCTTTTGATATGATGATTGCATTATTGCCTCCAAGTTCGAGAAGCGACCTGCCCAGTCTGGCACCTACAGCAGCACCAACAGCCTTACCCATCCTGGTTGAACCGGTGGCCGACACCAATGGTATGCGGTGTTCATTTGCGATCCATTCGCCAACTTCTCTCTCACCAATCACAACATTGCATACGCCTTCAGGCACCTGGTTTTTTTGAAAAACATCTTTGATGATATGCTGGCAGGCCAGGGCGCATAAGGGTGTTTTCTCTGAAGGTTTCCAGATGCAAACATCTCCGCAAACCCATGCAAGCATGGCATTCCAGCTCCAAACGGCAACCGGAAAATTAAATGCGGATATCACACCTACTGTACCTAAAGGGTGCCATTGTTCATACATTCGGTGTCCGGGTCTTTCACTATGCATGGTTAATCCATGTAATTGCCTGGAAAGCCCTACGGCAAAATCACAGATATCTATCATTTCCTGAACCTCACCATAACCTTCCTGTAAACTTTTTCCCATTTCGTAGGAAACCAGTTTGCCCAGGTTTTCTTTATTTTTTCTTAAGGCTTCACCTACCTGTCTTACAATCTCACCTCTCAGTGGTGATGGCCACATACGCCATTCAATAAATGCTTTATCAGCAGCATCCAACACTTTATCAAAAGATGCCCTGTCCACACAGGTAACACTTGCAATAGCTTTTCCATCCACAGGAGAGTAGGAGGTGAGGTTTTTCCCTTTGCTTTCTATCCACTGAAGTCCTGTTGAGGTTCCCTTATTCTGTTCCTGTATTCCGAGTTGTTTCAATACTTCCTGCATAATCATTTTTTACAAAGATATTTTGATTCCGCCCATCAGCCACCTTCCAGGCATTTGTGCACCCAAAAGATCAGCATAATTACTGTCAAATACATTGTCCGCTTCAATAAACACAGTTAGTTTATCTGCCCATATCAATGATTCAGCTTTCACATTCATCATAAAATAGTGTGGCGATACTTTTGCTATAGTAACTGAAGCGATCTGCTCATCGCGTTTTTTATAAATGCCATTTATTGCAAGGCGGAATTTATTTATCCTGTATAACAAATTGAAATTTGCAAGGAACCTTGCATGCGAAGAAATATAGAAAGAAGGAGTTAACGCACTGCTGTTACTTAAAAGCCAGACTAGTCCTGCAGTTGCCGAAATGGAATGTTCCTTATCTATATCCTTCATCCATTGTATGTCAGTTTCCAACCCTGTTGTATTGACTTTTGCAATATTCTTAGCCAGGGCATAGGTACCGGTGGGAGAAAGATTCACCTTTCTGGGCATATCGGCAAAGGCCGTAGTTACATAATCTATTAGCCTGGTATGATACCGCTGAAAGAATGTTCCTGAAATCTTCAGGTTATCATTAACAAAATAATCCGCTCCCGCCTCATAACTCACAGAATGTTCAGGTGAAAGATCTGGGTTACCAATTCTTCCGCCAGACACAAATACCTTATTGTAATTATTGAACCGCTCCGTAAAATCTGCATCACGGATGGTTTTTCCGGCACTGGCTCTTAATTGTAAATGATCCATGCGATACGAAAGATTCACCTGGGGTATTAATTCCAGGCCGGTTCTTTCATTCCATTCAAGACGCAGGGCCGGACTTGCAAAAAAGTTTTCACCAAACTGCTGGTTTACTACTGAAAACACTGCCGCCTGGTTTACGTGGTGACGGCCCCTGTCGTTCGACATAATTCTCTTGCTGATGAACTGCACACCTGTAATAATGGTAGTACGCGGCTGAATCTTCCATTCCTCTGTAAGCATGGCCTGCAGCATCTTACTTGTGCTTTTATTAGGCAGGCCAACTGAATTGTACTGGTATTCATCTTCCAGGTTCTTATATCCAATGTTGAAACCTAGCTTATGCCTGTTTGCATGGTAAACAAGCCCAAGCTGATTCCAGAATGTGCTTACTCTTTCCTTTGCCGTATCTGAAATAAAATTGGTATAAAAATTTTGTGCTCCAAATTTTCTGTCATCATAACTATACCGCATTTTCAATTCAAACCGCTCATTGAAATAATGTGCAAGCGAAAAAGAAGCGGTGTGCGCATATACAAAACCGTTTGTGCCGCGCTGTGGCTGACCAGTAGTATTATTCGATAAGATGCCGGCGCTCAAAGCGGTAGTTCCGTTACTGAAATAACCTCCGGCATTTAATGAAAACAAATTGTATTCACCACCCGTTACCTGTGCGGAAAAAACGGAATTTGCTTTTCCTTTTTTTAAGGCAAAAGTTTTGGTGATGATATGGATAACACCGCCCACGGCCTCCGAACCATAAATGGCAGATGAAGCACCTTTTAAAATTTCAACCCTTTCTATCTCAGAAGGAACAATGGGAATGTATCCTGAGAAGTGACCTGTATTGGGATCATTGATGCGGACACCGTCAAGTATAACAAGTACCTGCTGAAATGTACCGCCACGTAAAACGATATCGCTCTGGGCTCCCAATGGTCCCCTTGATTGAATTTCAACACCGGGCAGGTATCTTAAGAATTCGTCAATGGAATGAACAGGTAGCTGACTGAATTTTTCTCCTTTGATAACAAAAACATTCCTTCCTGTACGTGAAGCTTTTTCTGGTGCCAGCGATGCCGTTAAGGTTATGGGGTCCAGTTGATGTGCGGTTTCCTGCGATCGTAATTCCTCCAATGAAATCAATAAACATAGAACATTCGCCAATACAAAAAACTTTCTCATGTTATATGCAGGTTTGAATATTAGA
Organism: uncultured Chitinophagales bacterium; assembly: GCA_946886475.1. The sequence goes on from CAMPIQ010000007.1 coordinate 8,414, forward strand.
AGCTTTATTATTTATCAGTATGATTCAGATTCATTAGGGAAACTGTTGGTCCTTATATCTGAAATATATTGCTGGATAGCCCCGGTTATTTGCTCATGAAGATTCAGATATTGCCTTAAAAAACGTGGTTTGAATTCCGTATTGATACCAAGCATGTCATGCATTACCAATACCTGTCCATCGCAATGAGCACCTGCACCGATCCCGATGGTTGGGATCTCCAGGCTTTGCGAAACTTCCCTTGCAAGCGTGGCGGGGATCTTTTCCAGCACCAGTGCAAAACAACCGGCTGCTTCAAGCAGTTTGGCATCAGTTCTTAATTTACTGGCCTCGGCTTCTTCTTTTGCCCTGACATTATAGGTGCCGAATTTATAAATGGACTGAGGTGTCAGGCCAAGATGCGCCATTACGGGAATGCCTGCGCCAATGATCCTTTTAACGGATTCCAGCACTTCCTCGCCTCCCTCCAGTTTTATTGCATGTGCGCCAGTCTCTTTCATGATGCGTATAGCCGAAGCCAGGGCTATATCACTGTTTGACTGATATGAACCAAAAGGAAGGTCAACCACAACAAGGCAACGCCTTGCGCCTCTTATTACCGAAGAAGCATGGTAGATCATATGATCCAGCGTAATGGGAAGCGTGGTTTCATGTCCCGCCATTACATTGGAAGCCGAATCACCTACAAGTATCACATCAATACCGGCTTCATCAAAGATCCGGGCGAAGGAATAATCGTAAGCTGTGATCATAGAGATCTTTTTACCTCCTGCTTTCATTTTCAGAACAGTATGGGTAGTGATCCTTTTTACTTCCGGGGCATTGGCACTCATGAATGAAATTTGCGGGGAAAGGTATGGAAAAAGCCGGTAGTTCATGAATCAGGCTGCAGGCAGGGACCAACCTGAAAATTTTTTTAGCAAGCAGGAATAGTTGCAGTGTGCCGGTTTACTATTTTTTTAACCTGTCGTACAGTAAATGAACAAGGCCGTCGGCCAGTCCTATCTTTGGTACAAAGATCTCCTCAGCTTCCGCCCATCTCATTACATTAATATAGATGAGGATCGCCGGAACAATAACGTCTGCCCGGTCTTCTCTTAATTGGTAAAGGCTGATTCTTTGAGCAAGAGAAAGACTGCTGAACTCTTTATAATAATTGCGAAGAAGTTCAAGTGTAAGCGGTTTTCCTTCTTTTCTTTTTGACAATGAAAACACCTTATTGATATTTCCTCCCGATCCAATAGCAGTAATATGATGGAGTCCGCTGGTTTTTTTCAGGATGAATTCACGCATTTCATTCCAGTGCTCCTCCGTTACCTGGTTTTTCAGCAGCCTGATGGTACCTATATTAAATGACTGCTTGGCAATTAATTTACCGTCACTGAAAAACGTTAGCTCTGTGCTGCCTCCACCTACATCAATATAGAGATAAGATTCCTGGTTACTCAGATTTTCGGCCACATGGTTTTCATAGATATAAGTGGCTTCCTCTTCACCTGAAATAACCCTGATATCGATACCGGTTTCCTTATGAACCTTATCCAGGATGGACCGGGCATTGCCTGCATCCCGCATGGCGGAAGTAGCAGCGGTGATGAGGTGTTTTACCTGATATACATCAATTAACAATTTATAAGCCTTGATGGTTTTTATCAGCATCTCTTCTTTCTGAGCTGAGATCTCTCCCTTATCAAAAACATCAAAGCCCAGCCTCAACGGAACCCTTACCAGGGTTAGCTTGATGAATTCAGGATTTCCCTGCGTACCAACTATAACATCGGTGATCAGCAGCCTTGCTGCGTTACTGCCTATATCAATTGCCGCCAGTTTCAATACTTTCAGTTATTTTATTATGCAGATAATTATAAGTTTCTTCCTGAGACCGTACCTGTACCCCGTCTGACTGCACATATTCATTGGTTAGTTCATTATTCAGCCACCGGCCTTTTACATTATCTCTAAGCTGTATCTCAATAATGTCCTTGATTTCTTTTTTAATGTCTTCATCAAAAATAGGACATGAAGCTTCTACACGGTGGTCAAGGTTCCTGATCATCCAGTCCGCCGAAGATATGAACACCTTTTCTTTACCACCGTTATGGAAGATCCACACCCTTGCATGTTCCAGGTATTCATCCACTATGCTCAACGCCCTTATTGGCTTGTCGAAGCGTGTACTTTCAGTAACCATGCAAAAAATTCCACGTATTATGAGGTTGATCTCCACACCTGACTTGGCTGCTTCGTACAATTCACTTATGATCTCTTCATCAGAAAGTGAATTCATTTTGGCTGTGATCTTTGCAGTATTTCCCCTGATAGCATTTTTTACTTCGGAATGGATCATCTTGATAATTTCCCGCCGCGCAAAATTGGGACTTGGCAAAATGGAAGTGCAGGCTTTCAGAAAATGGGTCCCCGTTTTATAATGTTCTATATAATTAAATATCCGGTTCACATCTGCCATAATATTCTTGTTGGATGTCATCAGACAATGGTCGGCATATACTTTGGCAGTGTCTTCATTCAGATTCCCCGTACTTACAAAACCATATTGAACAATCTTATCCTGTACACGCTTGCGGATGATACCCATTTTAGCATGGATCTTCATATTGGGAATTCCAATCAGAACTTTCACACCTTCTTCTTCCAGTCTTTCCTTCCATTCCAGGTTGGCTTCCTCATCAAACCTGGCCCTCAGTTCAAGCATCACCAGTACCTGTTTTCCATTGCGCACTGCATTGATCAGCGCATTGATCACTTTTGATTGCCTGGCCAGCCGGTATGCGGTAACTTTAATGGAGGTTACATCCGGATCTATGGCAGCCTCGCGCAAAAGATCTATCACCGCATTAAAGGAATGATAGGGGAAATGAAGCATCACATCTTTCTTTAACACCACATCGGTTACGCGGTTTTCGATCATGAATGCAGGGTGGTCGATCGATTTTTTTCTCTTGCTTACCACATTGAATACCTGTTTGGGAAAATCCATGAATTCCCTGAAATTATGTATGCGGCCACCTGGTATAATATTATCCCTTTTAGTAAGATTGAATTTTCTGATCAGGAATTCAAGTAATCCGGGATCCATTTCCTTATCATAAATAAATCGCACCGGCTTTCCTTTGCGCCGGTTCTTCAATCCTTTTTCAATTTTCTGTATAAGCGTGGTGGAGATGTCATTATCGATATCTATCTCTGCATCCCTGGTTACTTTAAATACACCGGAATGATATTGATCATAACCAAAATAGCTGAAGATCTCGGGTAAATTGAACCGGATCACATCCTCCAGTAATATAATATGGTATTCATGATCGGGGGAAGGCAGAATTACAAAACGGCTTTGAACCCTTGTAGGCACTTCAATAATCGAATACATCCTGTTTAATGCGCTTTCCTTCCTGGACATAACAACACCCAGGTAAATTGATTTATCGCGCAGGTAAGGAAAATGGGGAATACTTTCAATCATCAGGGGTATCACATTGGCACTCACTTCCTCTTCATAATAAGTTCTCACAAATTCCTGTTGCTGCGGATTAAGATCCTTTTCTGTAACCAGAAAGATCTTTTGTTCAGCCATCTGTTCAAGTATCTCATCCCAGATGCGGTTAAATTCATTCTGATGGTTTAGCACCGTCATCTGAATTTCCTCTATCAGTTTTTCAGGGTTCAGTTCCATGTGCATCTTTCCCTTATTGCCATACTGGATCATTCGTTTGAGAGTGGCCACACGAACGCGGAAAAACTCATCAAGATTGTTGGAAAAAATCCCCAGGAAACGGATCCGTTCGCGAAGGGGCACGTCTGGATCAGCTGCCTCCTGCAGCACACGTGCATTGAATGATAACCAGCTGATATCTCTGGGAATGATCTTACGTTTCAGGTTTGCCATCGGTTAATTTATACGCTGCTTTCACTATATGCAACATCCATGCTCAGCTTAAAGAGGCTCAGGTATTTTGAATTTTATTAATAATTGAAGTAGTGCTCAAACCTTCAATGATGGGATTTATGATAACTTTTCCCCCTGATTCTATAACTTCCCTGGCGCCGGCAATATCTTCCACTTTATAGTCTCCGCCTTTCACCATTACCTCCGGTTTTATAATTTTCACCAGTTCAACTGGTGTAGGCTCTGTAAAAATAACAACTGCATCCACCATGCTCAGAGAGGCCAGGAGCAGGGCCCTAGAATCCTGATCGTTTACCGGACGCCCTTTTCCTTTCAGGTCATTGATTGATGCATCTGAGTTTAAACCCACCACTAAAATGTCACCATGTTGCGCAGCTTCGCTCAAAGAGGAAATATGCCCTGCATGCAGGATATCAAAGCAACCATTTGTAAAAACAATTGTTTTTGTTTTCAATCTCCATTGTGCCAGACTTTTTTGAAGTTCAGGCAGCGTCAATATTTTGTTCTGTATACTGTTGCCCGCTCGCAATTTTCCTGTTTTTATTGTGATGAGATAATAAAGCAAAGAAGATAAGCCCACCCACCAGAATGATCAGGGTCTGCACAGACCATAACAGCCATCCCAGGGCATTGCCAATGGTTTTTTCATCAATTCCATACCAGCCGATAAGCTTGGCTACCAGTAATGGATAAGCGCCAATTCCTCCCGGGGTCAGGATCATACCTACACTGCCAACCGCAAGCGTTGTTAATCCTCCTCCAATTCCCAGATGCGCAGTTTCCCGTAGTGCATAGATCCCTACCGTGGTACCGGCAAGGTATAAAACCCAGATAAGGATACTGTGAAATATGAATAGTCCCTTGTGTTCAACCAGCCTGATACTGCTCAATCCATGCCATATCCCTTTGATCACGGATTTAAATTTTGAAACAGCATCAATATGCCCGAATCTTTTTAATAATATATATAGAACAAGAAAAACTAAAAGCATACCACCGGCCAGTAATAAAATTTTAGTTACCGATGTATTGCCGGCCTTATCACGGAACATTCCCGAAAATTCAACTGAAAGTTTTTCACCAATAAGTCCACCCTGCATTATAAGCGCTGCGATAAAAACAATCAATAGACAAACAACGTCTACCGCTCTTTCCATAACTATGGTTCCCACCAGGCGGTCAGCTCTAACTTTCTCATAACGGGCAAGAAGGGTGCACTTCACCACTTCACCAAGCCGCGGCACGGCACTGTTCACGAGGTAGCCGATCATCACTGCAGCAAAAGTGTTAAATGTACTGGGGTGGTAACCCAGCGGCTCCATCAATATCTTCCATCTCAAAGCCCTGCTATAATGGGCTATAAACAAAAGTAAAATAGCGGGAACAATCAACCAGTGCCTTGCCTGTCTCACCGATTCCTTAATGTGTTCCCATTGTTCCCTGTTGATATCTTTTATGGTTAGCCATACAAACAGGATCCCAAGACCAAAAAAGAAAAGGTACTGGAGTATGGTGAGCAGCGGTTTTTTCATCCGCTGTGAAGATAGGAAAAGAACGGACGAAGCGGAACAGAAGAACAAGGAACAGGGAGTGGTGATTTATGAATTAATGCCAGGAGGCTGATTGATCATCATGCTAAATGCTTCTACATTTTATTTCCTTCTTTCGGAAATACCAGCCAGGGTTTAAATGTCCTGGCTTCTTCAAAGCTCATGGTGCAATAAGATATAATCACCACCACATCTCCTACAGCTCCACGGCGGGCAGCCGGACCATTCAGGCAACAAACACCAGAACCACGTTTGCCTTTTATCAGGTAGGTCTCAATTCTTTCACCATTATTTACATTCACTACCTGCACTTTTTCATTTTCAATCATATTTGCAGCATCCATAAGGTCCTCGTCAAGGGTCAGACTGCCTACATAATGAAGATTGGCTTCTGTAATAACGGCCCTGTGCACCTTTGATTTAAGTATGGAGATATTCATAGCGGATGCAAATTTAAATGATGCTGGTGAAGTGTTTGTTAATTAAAAGAAAGGTTGTCGATCAACCTTACTTTTCCTATAGTTGCAGCGATCAGGGCAACCAAAGGTTTACCAGTATCAAAAGCAGGGGAGAGGTCTTCCCGGTTGGCTAATTCAACATAATCCACTTCAAAACCATTTTTAACAAGTTGATCTCTTGCCTCCATTTTCAATTGAGGGATGGATTGGTCGTTGAGTTTTGATCCCATTTCAACCAGCACTTTATACAGGGTGATTGCTTGTTGCCTTTGCGCTGGGGTTAAGCGGAGATTGCGGCTGCTCATGGCCAGCCCGTCCTTTTCTCTTACCGTTGGCACAATTACAAGTTCAACCTCCCTGCCTGTAATTTCAATAAGTTTCTTTATGATGATGCATTGCTGAAAATCTTTTTGTCCCAGATACATCCTGCCGGGCTCAATAATTTCAAGAAAACGGTCAACCACCTGGCAAACACCCTGAAAATGTCCGGGCCTGAAATGCCCTTCCAGTATGTGTTCCACCGCACCCAGGTCATAATGTTGTTGTTTCCAGCTGGAAGGGTAAATTTCATTTACGGAGGGAAGAAACAGAATATCACATCCGGCCTTTTCCAGTTTTTCAATATCCTCTTCAATGGTAACGGGATATAATTTAAAATCTTCAGGGTTATTGAATTGGGTAGGGTTGATGAATATACTTGAAATGACCCGGTCATTGCCTGAACGGGCCATGTGGACCAATGAAAGGTGGCCATCGTGCAATGCTCCCATAGTGGGCACGAACCCATACTTTATTCCTTTTACGGATTGAAGATTAAGGTGCTTTGAAAGGTCTTCCTGCTTTTTAAAGATGATCATACCAATGCGTTAGAAGGAGGACGGTAAGAGCGTTTGATAAGAATTAATTACCTTTGCACACCTTTCCCCGATTTTAAAACGGTAACAATGTCAGCAAAGAAAAGAATTTTATTCATTGCCAATGAAATGTCTCCCTATCTTGAACTCACTGAATTTTCTGAAGTTGTAAACAAACTGGCGATCAAGTCGAATGATGGCGGATTTGAAGTTCGTTGCATCATGCCAAGGTTTGGAGCCATCAATGAGCGCCGGCACCGTTTGCATGAAGTTGTACGTTTATCCGGTATCAATGTATCAATAGATAATGAAGATTTTCCACTTCAGATAAAAGTGGCTTCATTACCCAATGCAAGACTGCAGGTTTATTTCCTGGATAATGAGGACCTGTTCAAAAGAAAACACATTTTCACGGACGACAAGGAAAAATGGTTTGATGATAATGGCTTAAGAACAATATTCTTCTGTAAGGGCGCGCTTGAAACAGTAAAGAAATTCGGATGGCCTCCTGACATTATTCATTGCAGTGGCTGGATGTCCGGACTTATACCCATGTACCTGAAAACGGTATATAAAAAAGAACCGGTATTTGCACATAGCAAAATTGTTTATACCATAGGACAAAACACTTTCAAAGAAAAGCTTGGATCTGATTTTCTTTCAAAGGCAACCATTCATCCTTCCATTAAGGATAAGGACCTGGAACCCTATAAGGATTCTAATAATATAGCTATGTTCCGTGGTGGCGCTACCTATGCAGATGCCATTAGTTTCGGAGCAGAAAAAGTTGAGAAGAAATTAATTGAAGAGTTTACTAAAGTACGCGGAAAGAAAACCTTGCCTTACAATGCAGAATCTGATTTAACAGACTATTTACAACTGTATAGCGATCTTGCGAGCAAGTAAATTTCAAACTGCTTTAATCAACATTCGTGAAAAAGAACAGACTGGCTTTATTATTCATATCCCTTTCACTCATTGGTTTTTTTTCCTGTAAAAAAATAAATGAAGCCACAGAAATCGGCGATGGTCTGATACCTCCGATTGATAATATAAATACTTTCCAGGTTGATTACGAAGCCAGCACCATCAACAGGATCTTCTTTGACAGCACAAGGGTAGGTTATTTTGATTACCTGGCCCTGGGTCATATAGATGATGCTGAGTTTGGAAGCATGCACGCGAACTTTGCATTCAATCTAAGTTCCACTTCCATGTATGGCACTTACCCGTTCAAACCAAAGAAAGATACCATTCATACCATTGATTCCGTTGTACTCCAGCTGGCCTATGCCGGTGCCTATGGCGATACCCTGGGCAATGGTATTCAAACAGTTTCCGTATTTGAAATTGACCAGAACGCAGGCTTCCGCTCCGATACTGCTTATTTTTATAATGATCCTGCTTCCGATTTTGGTGGTGCCCTGCTGGGTACAAAAACATACAGCATCAGGGATGACCTGGATTCAACGCTGGTACAGGAACCAGGTGATACCGCAGCGAGATATATAAAGAATGTATTGAGGATCCGTCTGAATAATTCCATAGGCGATAAGATTGCCTCTTTCACAACCGATTCAGGTGGTGCCAATTCAGGGTTCTCAACTGACTCCGCCTTCAAAAAATTACTTCCGGGACTATCAGTAAAATCTTCCAATTCCGGAAATGCATTTGCCTATTTTAACCTGGCAGATATAAATAATACCCGGCTTATTGTTTATTACCGTTACAAACACAACGGGAATGATACAACATCCGCTGTGAGCTTTGTGCACTCAGGCTTTGGCCAGAGCAATTTTGTAAATGTTCAACCGGGTGGTAACTGGGTGGCGGCTATTGATAACAGCAATGCAGATAAGATCTATCTGCAGGGATCACCTTCCGGCGCTTACGGTTCCATTAAAATACCCGGACTTGATACACTGAACAATAAAGTGATCCACAGGGCTGAGCTGATAGCACCCGCCGTGATCATTTCTCCGGCTTATCCTGCACCTGCACGGCTGTTCCTCGACAGACTGCGCGATGGAAAACCAAGATTGTTTGAAAATGATCTTCCTGCCAGTTTCGATGGTTCGGTTGATTATGATTTGTTTGGCGGCACCCTCAGGAATAATGAATATAAATTCAATATTACAAGGTACGTTCAGGGCATTGTAACCCGTAACGAACCCAATGATACACTTCGTATTTATGCTCCATTTAAAACAACTGTATTTTCCTCTGCCCTGAACTTCAGGATCAATATCCCTGTACTGAGCCGGATAGCTGAAGGCAGGGTGGTACTGGGAGGGGGGAACTATCCTGTTTCCAGCCAGCGTTTAAGATTGAGAATAATATATTCCAACCTCTGATTTCTGCTGATTATATTTGCACCCAAATTATTTAATAGAACTGCTTAATTCTTAGCATTATGCCCTATTTATTTACATCTGAAAGTGTTTCTGAAGGTCACCCGGATAAAGTAGCTGACCAGATATCCGATGCCCTAATTGATAATTTCCTTGCTTTTGACCCACAGGCAAAAGTAGCGTGTGAAACGCTGGTTACTACAGGTCAGGTTGTGCTGGCCGGGGAAGTAAAATCCAAAGCATACCTCGATGTGCAGGATATTGCCCGCGATGTGATCCGCAGAATTGGCTATACCAAAAGTGAATATATGTTTGAAGCTAATTCATGTGGTATCTTTTCCGCTATTCATGAACAATCTTCTGATATCAACCAGGGTGTTGACCGCAAGAAAAAAGAAGAACAGGGTGCAGGCGACCAGGGTATGATGTTTGGCTATGCCACCAATGAAACAGATGATTATATGCCACTGGCACTGGATCTTGCCCACAAGCTTCTCCAGGAACTGGCTGCATTACGCAGAGAGAACAAGCAAATCAAATACCTGCGTCCTGATGCTAAAAGCCAGGTAACACTTGAATACGATGACAATAACCGTCCTGTGCGCATTGATGCGATCGTGATCTCCACCCAGCATGATGATTTTGATACAGAATCTAAAATGGCCCAGAAGATCAAGCAGGATATGATAAGCATACTGATACCAAGGGTTAAATCAAAGTATAAAAAATACGCAAAGCTTTTCAACGATAATATTAAATATCACATCAACCCAACAGGCAAGTTTGTTATTGGCGGACCACATGGCGACACCGGTTTAACCGGCCGTAAGATCATTGTTGATACTTATGGTGGCAAAGGTGCTCATGGTGGTGGCGCATTCAGTGGTAAAGATCCTTCCAAGGTTGACCGTTCTGCTGCATATGCAACCCGTCATATTGCCAAGAACCTGGTAGCTGCCGGTATTTGCGACGAGATACTTGTTCAGGTATCTTATGCTATTGGAGTTGCACAGCCTACCAGCATCAATGTGAACACCTATGGTACTGCAAAAGTAGATCTGAGCGATGGTGAGATCAGCAAAATGGTGGAAGGCATTTTTGACATGCGCCCCTATTTTATAGAACAGCGATTGAAATTGCGTAATCCTATTTATAGTGAAACTGCTGCTTATGGCCATATGGGCCGCAAGCCGGAAGTGGTTACAAAAGAATTTGTACAGCCGGGCGGTAAGAAAATTACAAAGAAGGTTGAACTGTTCACCTGGGAAAAACTTGATTATGTTCCCAAAGTGAAAAAAGCTTTTGGATTGAAATAATTAAAGTCATCAATAATCAAAACCTCTGTTCTTTGACAGAGGTTTTTTATTTTCGGTTATGAAAAGAAATCTTTTGATTTCGTTTGCGCTTCTTATCATTTCCATAATTGTTATGCGCTGGCAGGGTAGTGTGCTCATTACTCCTGTTAGTACGAAAGGCATTATCGATGTAGAATTTTCAAGAACATTAGAACGCTTTAACCAGTTACGACTATTCCTTGACCAGGGCGCGGTGATAACAAACATTTACCTGGATTTTATTTTCATTGCTGCTTACACCTGGTTTCTTGTATCCGCCTGCCGATATATCAGGTCAACAACGGGCTGGAATAAATGGAGCAATATGTTTAGCAGCATTTCCATTTCTGCGGCCATGTTTGATGTATGTGAGAACTTCCTTTTGTTGCTGATATGGAATGGAAGGTTCACACCTTCCTTACTGGAGGTTGTTTTCTGGTGTGCTGCCATTAAGTTTGTTTTAGCAGGTTCTGTGATATTATTTCTGCTGTTGGCCTGGCCATTTTCATTGAGAAGAAAAAAGCGTTAATAATTACATCGCGTATCACAATTAATTTTGACATGTGAAAAAATTCAGATCACCACAAAGACCCAAAAAAAATTCAATGGTCATTGGAAGAACAGCAGTTCTTGAGGCCATAAGGAATGGACAGGCGCTGGACAGGGTCTATATCAACAATAAAGCAGTTGGAGAAGAAATCAGTACCATCAGGAATCTGGCAACCAGAAACAGTATTCCTGTCAATTATGTGCCGGTTGAAAAACTGAATGGATTCAATATTGAAAATCACGAAGGAGTGGTAGCGCTGATCTCTAAGATCAGATACCAGGATCTGCAGCAGATCATATCATGGGTGGTTGAAAAAGGAGAGGTTCCTTTGTTTATCATCCTTGACGGCATTACCGATATCCGAAATATCGGGGGTATTGCAAGAACGGCACATAGCATGGGTGTTCAGGCCATCATCATTCCCGATAAAGGCATTGGTGCCCTCAACGAAGATGCCATGCTTACTTCTGCCGGTGCATTGGAAAATATTCCTGTTTGCCGTGTTAACAGCCTGATGAAAACAGTTGACGATCTTCACCTTAATGGAATTAAGGTGTTAGCCAGTGAAATGAAGGCAGATAAAACTGTCTTTGAAATGGATCTTACCGAACCTGCAGCTATCGTAATGGGCAGTGAAGAAAAAGGCATCTATCCCGCCCTCATGAAAATCTGTGATGACAAATTCAGGATACCCATGCCGGGTAATTTTGAATCTTTGAATGTTTCGGTGGCAACAGGAATGATTTTGTACGAGGTAATGAAACAAAGAATGAAATGAAAGTAAAAAAGATCATTTAATACAGCTGCAGTATTACTGAACAGATCAAATGACGGATACTAAACAAATAAATGATGTAAATACATATCCTGCAGATAAAGGCTATGCAGTAATTGAATGCCCGCGTGATGCCATGCAGGGATGGAAGCATTTTATTCCAACTGAAAAAAAAATCCAGTACATCAATTCCTTATTGAAAGTGGGATTTGATACTATTGATTTTGGATCATTTGTTTCTGCAAAAGCCATTCCGCAGATGGCAGACACAAAGGAAGTAATCAGTAAATTAGAAACAGGAAGTTCCAGATCAAAATTGCTGGCCATTGTTGCCAATACCAGGGGAGCCGAAGAAGCAGTGGTGTTTGAGCAGATCAGTTACCTTGGATTTCCATTTTCCATATCACCTACCTTTCAAAAGCGCAATACCAACAGTACCATTGAAGAAAGTCTGGCCAGGGTGGAGGAGATACAGGATGTGTGCATAAAGCATGGCAGGCAACTGGTGATCTACCTTAGCATGGGTTTTGGCAATCCCTATGGCGATGCATATGATCAGTCCATATTATTGAAATGGGCAGATGAAATGATAAAAAGGGAGATCGGGATCATTTCACTTGCAGATACGGTAGGCATGGCCACACCGGAACAGATAACCTATGCACTTAATTCATTGGTACCTGAATATCCTGAAACCCGTTTCGGTGTTCATTTACATTCCAGTCCTTCAAACTGGAAATCAAAACTGGTAGCGGCGGCAGAAGCGGGATGTAAAAGATTTGATGGTGCATTAAAAGGAATAGGCGGTTGCCCCATGGCACAGGATGATCTGGTGGGTAATATGAAAACGGAAAACATCATTGGATACCTGGAAGAAAAGAACAGCATTAGCGGATGGAATATGGAAGCGCTTGATGAGAGCTTAAGGCTGGCCAATGAAATATTCATTTAATTGCAGTGCAAAGCATGGTTATCTGAAATGAAAGATGATCTTAAAATAAATGGCCCTGTCATCAATAACTGATCCCGATCAAAATAATGAAATTCCGTCTTGAATTTGATATAAAAAAGCTTTCACCGCCTGTCAATCATCACCACAGGATGTTTTTGATCGGCTCCTGCTTTACAGAGAACATGGGCGAAAAATTAAAGCAGTACAAGTTCACGGTGAGCGAAAATCCAAATGGAGTAATGTTCAATCCTGTGAGTGTTGCTGCTGCCATTACAGATTGTATTGAAAATATAACCGCAGGGGAGAAGGATCTTTTTGAATTCAATGAAGGATGGCACAGCTGGAAACACCATAGCAGGTTTTCAGGTCTCACTGCAGATGAAGCAATCACAAAGATCAATAATTCCACAGCGGCCGCTCATGCCTTCCTGCACACAACTGATCATATCATGATCACGCTGGGTTCCTCCTGGGTTTATTCGCTTACGGAAAAGGCCATAGGTTACAAACAGGGGTTTATTGTGGCCAACAATCATAAAGCGCCTGCCGAATGGTTTCACAGAAGGTTGCTGAAAACAGAAGAAGTATTGCAGGTGCTGGACAATATGATCCACCGCATCTTTCATTTCAATAAAAACATAAAGATCATATTCACCATAAGTCCGGTAAGACATGCAAGGGAGGGTGTTATTGAAAATAACAGAAGTAAGGCAGTGTTGATCCAGGCCATTCACCACCTGGTGGAAAAATTTGAAGGATTGTATTATTTTCCTTCCTATGAACTGGTGATAGATGACCTGCGAGATTACCGGTTTTATTCTGAAGACCTGGTGCATCCCAATTATCATGCAACCCAATATGTATGGGAAAGATTCGTGCAGGCCTGCATGGATGAAAAAACAAAACAATTGATTGAACAGATCCATTCCATCAACCTTGCTTACAAACACAAGCCCTTCAACCCCTCATCCGGTCCACATAAAAAATTCCTGCAATCCTGCCTGGAAAAAACCATGGTTTTACAGCAACAGCATCCTTATCTTGATTTTGAGCGGGAGATTGGTTTTTTTAAAGGGGAGTGAAGTCAAAAGCATGTGCTGACCAGGGAAGTTTCGAAAGCATTTGCATCTTCAGCCCTTTCACCAATCCCGGATTTTACATGTTGAATTTTGAATTCTTTTGACTTTCAATGTATCCTGTCCCCACGAACCTCAAGCTTCTTCATCACTTCTCTTTCATAATCGCGCCATTGCTTCCAGCGTTTTCTTACCACATCCTTATCAATATACGTTTCGGCCAGTTCAATGAACAAGCTGTAGTGACCTGCTTCGCTTTCCATGAACCGCCTGTAGAATTTTCGCAGGTAATCATCATCCAGTCCTTCACTTAATCTTTTGAACCTTTCGCAACTCCTGGCTTCGATCATGGCCATCATCAGTAACTGATCCAGCAGGCGGCCCTGTTCAGCCCCGCCTTTGGTTGTAAAATCAAACAAGGCATTTACGTATTCATCCTTGCGCTGTCTGCCCAGTTTTAAACCCCGTTTTTGCAATTCGGCCAGCACCAGCCTGAAATGTCCCCATTCTTCCGAAACAACCGGAGAAAGTTCATTCACCAGTTTTTCTTTCTGATTATAACGTTGAATCAGCGATATGCAGGCAGTAGCTGCCTTCTGTTCGCAATAGGCATGGTCGGTAAGGATATCCTCAAGCGACATGCCCGCAAGGTTCACCCACCTGGGATCGGTTGGCAATTGCAAACCCAGTATAGCACGCGTGTCTTTGTCGGGAGCATCATTTATTTCCATAATACAAAAATATTGCAGGTAGATGCCTCCGGCATGCCCGCGGAAGAATATAAATATTTAAATTTCTTTCTTTGCAAAAGAAAGTCGTTTACGCAGTTTATGCATCCCATCAAAAGTCCGGCATTCCGCATTTCAGGGCATCAGCTATTAGAAAGCAGACATGCAGGGCATTTCAAAATAAGGTATGAGCATGGACATGCCTCCGGGCATGGCTGTTGTTGTCTGCCAATTGCTAACTCCTTGCTAAACTGCACTTGTAATTACCCTGATTTCCCTTACCTTTGCCGCCAAAATAAAGTCAAAACAAAAGACATCTAATCGGGGTGTCAGTTTAAAAAGTCAAAGATGCCAGTAACAAAAGAAAAAAAAGCCAGCATTTTTACCAACTACGCTGGTTCTGCACAAAACACAGGTTCAATTGAGGGTCAGATTGCCTTACTTACAGAGCGTATGGCTCAAATTGCTGCACATTTACAGCAGAACAAAAAAGATTTTTCTACTCACCGCGGATTGATGCAATTGGTAGGTAAGCGCCGCCGTTTATTGAACTACCTGCAAAAACATAACCTTAAAGGTTACCGCGAACTGATCGAAAAATTAGGAATCAGGAAATAAGATCGAAATTATTCATACGCCACCCAACTTACACCAGTTGGGTTTTGGCTTTTATATGGTCTTATTTTTTTCAACAATTACCACCTTCAAAATCAACTTATGTTATCACAAAAATTCAGTAAAACATTTGATATAGGCGATGGCCGTGAAATAACCATTGAAACCGGAAGGCTTGCACGCCAGGCCGATGGTTCTGTAACTGTAAAAATGGGCAACAGTATCATGCTCGCAACAGTTGTAGCATCGGAGGAACCCAAACCAGGACAGGAATTCTTCCCGCTTAGCGTGGACTACATGGAGAAATTTGCCTCTGCAGGTCGCATACCCGGTTCATTCTTTAAAAGAGAAGGCAGGCTTAGTGATTCCGAGATACTTATTTCCAGACTGATAGACAGGGCACTTCGCCCGCTTTTCCCTGATGATTATTTCTGCGAAGTTCAGGTGATCGTTACACTTATATCGTCCGATATGGAAGTAGTGCCTGATGCACTTGCCTGTCTGGCCGCATCAGCAGCGCTTGCCGTTTCTACTGTTCCTATTCAGGAGATCATTTCAGAAGTAAGGGTGAGCAGGGTAAACGGGTCATTTGTTATCAATCCTACCCGCAGTCAGATGGAGCATTCAGAACTGGACTTCATTATTGCCGCCACAGAAAAGAACATAATGATGGTGGAAGGTGAAGCCAAAGAATGCAGTGAGGAAGATGTGATCAAAGCCATTGAAATAGGTCATGAAGCCATCCGCAAACAAATCAAAGCCCAGGAAGAACTGCGGGACATGGTTGGTGTGGCACCAAAAAGGGAATATACCAAACCTGTGGAAAATGAAGCATTAAAGCAAAGGATCGATGATTTTGCCAGGCACAGGATCTATGAATTCTCAAAAGCCATTCTTCCAAAAGCCCAAAGAAAAGAGGCATATAAAACCATATTTGAAGAATTAAAGATCACCCTCGCCAAAGAAGCCAATCTCCCTGAAGGTGAAGAGATAGATGATGATACCAAAAAACTGGTAAAGAATTATCTGGCAGATCTGCAATACCATGTTGTAAGAGATATGGTGTTGAACGACAAGGTACGCCTTGATGGAAGAGGTCTTGAAGATGTTCGTCCTCTTGATATGGAAGTTGATATCTTACCCACCCCACACGGTGCTGCTTTATTCACCAGGGGAGAAACACAATCACTCACCACAGTTACCTTAGGAACTCCGCTGGATGAACTGCTGGTTGAAAGTGCAGCCAAATCGGAATATTCGAAATTCATTTTACACTATAATTTTCCTCCATTTTCAACCGGAGAAGTTAAGTTCCTCAGGGGTCCCGGCCGTCGTGAAGTTGGCCATGGAAATCTGGCCCAGCGTTCATTGAAACAAATGATGCCCGGTGCCGATTATGCCTATACTATCCGTGTGGTGAGTGATATTCTTGAAAGTAACGGATCTTCTTCCATGGCCACCGTATGTGCGGGTTCACTGGCATTGTTTGATGCAGGTGTTCCTTTACCAAAACACGTTTCCGGGGTTGCGATGGGATTGATCTCAAAAGGTGACAAATTTGCTATCCTTACCGATATTCTGGGAGATGAAGATCATCTGGGTGATATGGACTTCAAGGTTACCGGTACAAGAGATGGTATTTGCGGGATCCAGATGGATATTAAGGTTGACGGACTTTCCATGGAAGTAATGCGCAAGGCCCTTGACCAGGCTAAACGCGGCAGACTTCATATTCTTGATGCCATGTATCAGTGTATTCCGGAAGCCCGTTCTGAAGTGAAGCCGCATGCGCCAAGGATGGTTAAAATGTTCATAGACCGCGAGTTTATTGGAGCCGTGATAGGACCAGGTGGTAAGATCATTCAGGAGATACAAAGAGAAACAGGAACCACTATCAATATTGAAGAAAAGAACAATATGGGTGAGGTGAGCATTTTTGGTACGGAAAAAGAAAAAGTGGAAAGGGCACACAACTGGGTGAAAGGAATTGTGGCTGTTCCAACCGAAGGAGACGAATATGAGGCTGTTGTAAAGTCAATCATGCCTTATGGAGCTTTTGTTGAATTCCTGCCTGGCAAACAAGGGTTACTTCATATATCTGAGGTAAGCTGGAAAAGGCTTGATACACTGGAAGGTGTACTGAATGAGGGAGACAAGGTAAAGGTTAAACTAACCGGAACGGATCCCAAAACAGGAAAATTCAAATTATCAAGAAAAGTATTGTTGCCTAAACCTGAAGGCGTGCGTGATGAAAGGCCACGTGATGGTGGTGGAGACAGGGGTGAACGTCCACAGGGACAAAGGACCGACAGGCCAAAATTTGAAAAAAGCCAGGGTAACAGGGAACAGAAAGAACAGGATTCGGAAGAACCCAGAAGTGCAGAATAGTGAGCTGATTTTTCATTGAACATACTTAAGGCTGTCTGCTTACCGCTGACAGCCTTTTTTAATTTTATCAAATGAATAGCATAAGGATAAGTATTACAGCCGGAGAACAGGAGCAGGATATACTGATCAGTGAATTATCTGATCTGGGCGCCCTGGGTTTTGAGCAGACAGATGAATTGTTGATCGCCTATTTTCCTGAATTGAATTTTAATAGCTATGAAATCAATGCGATCTTAAAAGCGCACAGTTTTGAAACCGGTACTATCGCAGATCAAAACTGGAATGAAGTGTGGGAGAAAAATTTTCAACCTGTACTGGTTGAAGATTTTTGTTTGGTCAGAGCTCATTTCCATGAAACCATTCCCGGCATTCCATATGATATCATCATTACCCCAAAAATGAGTTTTGGAACAGGCCATCATGCAACTACATACATGATGATGGCACAAATGAAAGAAATGGATTTTAAGAACAGATCTGTTTTTGATTTTGGAACCGGTACAGGCATACTTGCCATACTTGCGGAAAAGCTTGGGGCCAAAAATGTATTGGCGATAGATAACGATCAATGGAGCATTGAGAATGCTAAAGAAAATATCAGCATGAATCATTGTTCGAAGATCACACTGGAATTATCAGCTGAAATAAATATTCAGCACTTTGATGTGATACTTGCCAATATTAACCGGAATGTGATCCTGGATCATATAACGAACATGTATACCTGTTTATATCCTGGAGGATATTTATTATTAAGCGGATTGTTAGCAGATCACGAAGCCGCTATTATTGCTGCCTGCACTACGCTGCAATTGAAATTGGTCAGAAAAAGCAAACGTAACAATTGGATTTCCTTACTCTTTATTAAGTAATTATGATACGTAGTTTAATTTAACATGAAATCCCAGCCGATTTTTATTAAATTTGCTGACCAACTTGAACCCATCATTCTATGAATGAAACTTTGTTGATCCTTCTTGCTTACCTTATTGGAAGTATTCCCACAGCTGTCTGGGTGAGTAAATACTTCTTTGATATTGACATCCGTGATTATGGTAGTGGAAACTCGGGTGCCACCAATACTTACAGGGTATTGGGACCAAAATGGGGTACCATAGTAATGATCGTGGATATGGGTAAGGCCATTGCTGCCGTTAAACTTGCCTTCCTTCTTCCTTATTCTTTCGAAAGTGATATATACATGGTAAATATGCAGCTGGGTCTTGGCCTGGCAGCAGTATTAGGGCATATTTTTCCCATCTGGGCTGATTTCAGGGGTGGGAAAGGCGTTGCTACTTTATTTGGAATGGTACTGGGCATCCAGCCCAATGTGGCCTTGTGCTGTGTGGGCATTTTTATTCTTGTATTGTATCTTACACGCTGGGTTTCGCTCAGCTCCATCCTGGCAAGTATTGCATTTCCCGTTTTCATTCTGGTGATATTTAACGAACCTGAAAAGCTGTACAGGGTCTTTGCCATTACGGTGGCCATGCTTGTGTTACTGACACACCAGAAAAATATTGGCAGGTTAATCAAAGGCAGTGAAAACAAAGTGCCGATCTTAAAACACCGCGACCGCCGGAGAGGAAAGAACAACAAATAATTGGCTTTGCCCGGCTAAACTTACCTCACCTGAGCCAGTCTTCTACGTTTTGGTATAATCATTGAATTCAATTTACAAACGTTAAAAGATGATACGGAAAATAACCAGTTTGTTTTTAGTGGCCGCCACTTTTATAGCTTGCTCTACGAATCCGGTTACCGGAAGAAAACAATTCAAATTAGTTTCAGAACAGGAACTAATGGGCATGGCCTCCCAGGAATACCAGGCCTTTTTATCGCAGAACCGCCCCGTTTCCCCATCTGCGGACAGGGATGCTGAAATGGTAAGAAGGGTTGGTCAGCGTGTAGCCAAAGCAGTTACCGATTTTTATAATTCCAAAGGTTTAAGTGAAGTATTGGAAGGATACCAGTGGGAGTTTAATCTGGTTAATAATAAAGATGCCAATGCCTGGTGTATGCCGGGAGGTAAAGTGGTTGTTTATACAGGTTTATTACCCATCACCCAGAATGAGGCAGCACTGGCCAATGTAATTGGTCACGAGATTGCACATGCTACTTTCCAGCATGGTAATGAAAGGTTGAGCCAGGGTCTGGCCCAGCAGCTCGGCGGTGTAGCGCTTTCAGTGGCCGTTGCTAACCAACCCCAGGCTACCCAGAACTTATTTCTTCAGGCTTATGGTATCGGTTCACAGGTAGGTGTGTTATTACCTTTCTCAAGAAAGCAGGAATTAGAGTCGGACCGTTACGGGATGATCTTCGCAGCCATGGCTGGTTATAATCCAAGAGAAGCCATTGCTTTATGGCAAAGGATGGAACAGGCTTCAAACGGACAGGCGCCTCCTGAGTTTTTAAGTACACACCCGGGCGCAGGCAACAGGATCCAGCAGCTTGAAAAGCATTTGCCGGAAGCACTGAAATATTACAAGCCCATGGGCAGATAATGATAAAATTGGCTTAAAAGCCTTCAAAATCCCGCTAAATCTTGCATTAGCGGGATTTTTCTTTATGGATCCCTTGCCCACCATGGTATAATTTCGTACCTTTGCACCGTCTGTTTATCTGAAAATTCCCTCGTACTTCTTACACTTTGCAATTTTTAAAACAGTAATAATCAATATGTCTCAAACAATTTTAGAAAAGCTTCAATTAAAAAACGAAAAGAACATTTTAATTCAGGGCCTGCCTTCTTCAATTGAAAAACAGTTCAGTAAACTTTCCTTCGCCAAAAATCTCACTCCATTATTGCGTTCCAGGAAAATTGAATTTGCCCTGGTATTTGCTGTTAGCGAAAGCCAGCTTAACGCCATCCTGGATGATATCATGCCGGCATTAAAGGAAGAATCTAAACTTTGGGTGGCCTATCCAAAGCTTACTTCTAAGATTACCACTGATTTGAACAGGGAAGGAAGCTGGAGCAAACTGGTAGAAGCGGAATACGAAAGCGCTGAACAGGTTTCGCTTGACCATGTGTGGCATGCCTGCTATTTCAAGAAATCGTGCCTTCTTTCTGAAGTTGAAATAGAAGAAGAGCCTGTTGCAGTTAAAAAGAAATCAAAGCTGGCCAGCGTTTAAAGATCAATAACATATCTCTTATAGTAAAAAGGACTCGCAAGGTCCTTTTTTATTTTCATGTTCTGGCCTGCCATCGCCAAAGTATTTAAAGGACAGCCATTTTCAAATTTGCTTCAATGGCTTCTTCAAATTTTTCGCTGATAATATCTGAG
Organism: uncultured Chitinophagales bacterium; assembly: GCA_946886475.1. The sequence continues at coordinate 29,257 of CAMPIQ010000007.1, forward strand.
TTGCTTAAAAATTTTGATTTACGCTTATCCTGCACCTGTAATAGAGGTGAAGGTCAAATCTGCTAATGCTGATTTAAAATAAATGGCCCTTACCGGTTATCCATTTTTATTAGAAGCGCCTTTTAAAAAATCATCGATCGATGTCCCGATAACGGCTGAAAGAGGCGTTTCGCTATTCAGGTGGGTATCGATCCACTTGCGCGCCTGGGCTACCTTCTTGATAAAAATTATATTCCCGTTTAAAAGCTGGCATTTATAGATCACCTCCGCCTCCTGGATTATGGTGGTGATGGTGGCAGAGCCAAAAAGGCCATAATAAGGATAGTCTATCCGGAATTGATTTCTATTCCTGGTTTCATGAAAGAATAAAATTTCACCCATCTTATAAGCTTTTAGCGGTGGTTGCCCGATTAAACAGGTGAATCCAAAAGGTTAGAAATGCAAAGAGTTTCCGAAGATAGAATGAATAAACAAAAATGTCAAGCCCTCTGCATTAGAATTTGCTAATCAGGCAATAAAAGGATTTTTTTGTTTATTAATTCTCCAGGTTTGACAAATAATAACCTTCTTTATGCAGGACGGTCTTATTTGGAATAGGAGTGAGCAAAGACTCTTTTACAAGCTTTTCTACAAGTCTTAGCTGATTATCCTGGTCGCCTGACTGGGCGATCAGTTTCCAGCTTTCGATCTTCATTAAGGCTCTTTTACTGGTCTTTATTACATGGCGGTCAAGCCATTCTGACCTTTCAGCAAGGTACAACTGGTGGTTGCGAAAGTAGGCATGCATAGGATTAAGATTTAATTATTGGTAGCTTTTCGTTATCAAATTAAAAAGAAAAATTTGTAAAATCCTAATTCCCGGGATTTTTTCGGTCAGGTTATAAAAAAACACTTAGCCTTCTTTTATATAAAGACGGCTAAGTGTAGGTAAGGTTTGTTTGAATTATGCTAAAACCTCGGCTGAAGCGGTATGATATTCTTCAGTTAGTTTTCTTTGAAGTTCAAAGGACATGGCCTGGTAACTGTCAAAATACATCTTGAACTTTGCCCTTCCCTGGCTGATAGACCTTAAAGAAGAGGAGAAATCATGCATTTCCGCTAAAGGCACTTTGGCAATGATCTTTTGGAAATGACCTTCCGTATCCATTCCTTCCACAATTCCCCTGCGGCTCTGAAGATCGCCCATAACACTACCGGTGAGATCTTCCGGACAAAGCACTTCCACATGATAGATAGGTTCAAGCACCTGAGGGTCTGCCTGCTGAAATGCCTGTCTGAAAGCCTGCAGCCCGGCAATCTTAAAGGAAATGTCATTTGAATCTACAGGATGCATTTTTCCATCATACACCGAAACCCTTACATCCCTCACATATGATCCGGTAAGTGGTCCTTCATGCATTTTTTCCATTACACCTTTCAGAATGGAAGGAAGGAACCGGGTATCTATAGCACCACCAACAATGCAGTTATAAAAAACAAGCTTTCCACCCCAGTCCAGATTAAAGACCTCACGTCCTCTTACCGTTAATCCCGAAGGTTCAGGCATACCTTCATAAAATGGTTCTATCCTCATAAATACTTCGCCGAACTGCCCTGCGCCACCGGATTGTTTTTTATGGCGGTAACTTGAATCGGCTGCCTTCCGGATCGTTTCCCTGTAAGGGATCCGCGGTCTTACAAATTTTACCGGTACTTTATGCAGGTGCTCAATTTTCCACCTGGCTACAGCCAGGTGCATATCTCCCTGGCTTCTTAAAAGTGTCTGCTTCAACTCCTGCGAAACTTCCACGATCAGCGTTGGGTCTTCTTCGCGAAGCTGGTGCAGCGCCTGTGAGAGCTTTTCTTCTTCGCCTTTGTTTATGGGTTCAATGGCAACGGTCATGTTGTAAGAAGGAAATTCGATCGGTGGCAATTCAATATTTTTTCCTTTTATATGCAGGGTGTTGTTGACATGCGTGTTCTTTAACTTCAGTGTTGCTCCAATATCACCGGCCACCAGTTCACCCACCGGTATCCTTTTATTTCCTTCCAGTAAAAACAACTGGTTGATCTTTTCTATAACACCATTGGATTCATTTACCAGTTCCATTCCTGTTTTGATGGTGCCTGAAAATACTTTGAAAAAAGAAAGATCACCAACATGAGGTTCGGAAATGGTTTTATAAACAAAAATGCAGGCAGGTCCGCCTGCTTCACAAGGGAGATCTTCCCCGGAGGTTGTTTTTTGCGGAGGCATTTCATTGGCACTTGGGCAAACATTATCAATGAATCCCATTAACCTTCCACTACCCATATTCCGTTCTGCAGATAAGCAGAAAAGCGGGAATATGTCATGTTGGATCATAGCTTTTTTCATGCCTTCTTTCAACTCATCTTCATCCAGTTCTCCTTTATCAAAATATTTTTCCATCAGGGCTTCATCATTACTGGCAACCGCTTCAACCAGTTCGCGGTGAAGCATTTCGGCCTTTTCCTTTTCATCATCGGGAATGGACAGTTTTTCCGGTTTACCACCGGTGTCCTTAAACTTATACATCACCATTCTTAATACATCAATGATCTCATGAAAACCTGCACCTTCCTGCCTGGGATACTGCACCACCGTTATCTTGTTTCCAAAATGATCCTTTGCCTGTTGTACGCATTTGTTGAATTCGGCTTTGTCATGATCCAGCTTGTTGATGGCAAAGATCATGGGCGTTCGGAATTTTTCCGTGTATTCCCAGATCACATCAGTACCCACTTCCACACCATTGGCCGCATTGATCAGCATTACTCCGGTATCGGCCACTCTTAAGGAAGAAAGCACTTCACCCGTGAAATCGTCATAGCCTGGTGTATCAAGAATGTTGATCTTATATCCACGCCACTTTGAATGCATTAATTTAGAAAAAATGGAATTGCCCCTTTCATGTTCCAGTTCATGATAATCGCCAATGGTACTGTTTTCGTACACGGCGCCTCTCCGGTTAATGACACCCGATTCAAAAAGCATGCATTCCGCTAAGGTTGTTTTGCCGCAGCCGGCATGGCCAAGCAAAACAATATTTTTTACGTGAGAAGTATCAAACTCTGGCATATAGCTGGTTTTTAAAGATGAGAGAATAGGAAGGCCCGATGCCGTGGCATGCATGACAAAAGACCTGTATTAAAAGATCAGCAGCTTGAAGCGCTGATGAAATTCCTGTAGTCGTTGCGTAGTTCCTGAAGTGTACTTTCCTGGGAAAGGAACTGGCTTAAAATTTCTTCGTGTTGCGTGTAAGTTTCTTCAGATATATCACTACCTGATGATTCAATTCCGATCTTCCGTTCATGGGTCTTGATCTCCTGTTTGAGGTCATGAACATTGATCAGCTGGATGTGAAACTGATTGTCGAAGTGCTCCACTTCTTTTAACTGGTCCTTAGAGAGATTTTTACGGCAGATTTCCTGGAGAGACTTTTTGGATAACTGGAGTTCTTCACGGTAATTACGAAGGATCTGGCGCCATTCCTGGCATTCGGCTGAAAGCTGTGAGAGATCTGTCTGAACCATGGGATGAAGTTTTAAAGGTTAAAAATGCTGATTCCTCTTCTATTTCCCTGGGTGTAGGATGGTATATTAAATTTAAAACTCTTTATGGAGAAAATAACCAGATTTTTATCAACCGAATTCCTTAAATTAATCATACTCCAACCATTTATATTTGCGTACTTGTGATCACTCAAAATACCATACAACAAATCCTTGCCCGCATTGATATCCTTGATGTTGTAGGCGGATTTGTAAGACTTAAAAAAAGGGGTTCCAATTATCTTGGACTTTGCCCATTTCACAATGAGAAAACACCTTCATTTACGGTTTCACCTGCAAAGGAAATATTTAAATGTTTTGGTTGTGGAAAAAGCGGGAACTCCATTAGTTTTATCATGGAGCATGAGAAGCTTTCATACGTGGAAGCTTTAAGATGGCTGGCCGCTAAATACAATATTGAAATTGAAGAAACCGAATCTTCCCCTGAACAAAAAATACAGCAACAAACATCAGAGAGCCTCTTCATCATTAATCAGTTTGCACAACAGTTTTATGCGGATAATTTATTTGAAACGGAAGATGGACAGAACATAGGACTGAGTTATTTAAAAGAACGTGGGTTTACTGAAGAAGTTATCCGCAAATTTGGACTGGGCTATGCACCAAACACTAAAGATACACTGGCCAGAAAAGCCATTGCCCTGCAATACAATTCTGAACTGCTTCAAAAAGCAGGTCTGGTAGTAAACCGTAACGAACAACTGGTTGACAATTACAGGGACCGCATCATCTTTCCGGTACACAACAACAGCGGCAAAGTAATTGGATTTGGAGCGAGGCTTATCAAATCAAATGATAAGGCTCCCAAGTACATCAATACCCCGGAGAATGAATTGTATATAAAAAGCAGGATCCTTTACGGAACTTATTTTGCCCGTCATGCCATTGATAAAGCAGATGAATGTTTGCTGGTGGAAGGATATACGGATGTGATCTCACTTAATCAGTCGGGTATAGAAAACGTGGTGGCCAGTGGCGGCACCTCACTTACACAGGACCAGTTAAGACTCATAAAAAAATATACAAAAAACCTCACCATCATTTACGATGGTGATGCAGCCGGCGTAAAGGCGGCACTGAGAGGTCTTGACATGGCCCTTGAGGAAAGCCTTCAGGTAAAGCTGGTGCTGATACCTGATAAGGAAGATCCTGACAGCTATGTACGGAAACTGGGTGCCAACGAGTTCCGGAATTTTATACTTCAGAACAAAAAAGATTTTATTCTTTTCAAACTTGAAGTATCACTGAAAGAGGCAGGTGGGGATGCCAACCGGAAATCTGAAGTAGTGAACCAGGTGGCGGAAACCATTTCTAAAATTGATAAAACTGAAGACTTTACCAAACAGCAGGATTATATACGGCAGTGTTCACAGCTCCTGAACATTGACGAAAACGGCTTAACAAGCCTCGTAAATAAATTCATCAGGAACAGGATCTCCCTCCAGGAAAATAAAATGCCTTTTGAGGAAGCAAAGTATCACGAAGAAAATGCAAAGAAGGCAGAAGAGAATGATTTTGACGACCAGACCTTCAGTTTACTTTACCGCGACGACCTTCAGGAAAGGGAGATAGCCAGGATCTTACTTGAATACGGACACCGGAAGTGGGACGGCGAGCACCTCATATCTGAACATGTGATCTCGGAATTACCTGAAGATGATCTCATAGATAATAAAATTGTTTTGAAACTGATAGAGGATTATAAAGCAACGCTTGCTGCAAAGATCACCCCTGATAAGAATCATTTCCTTTATCACCCCGATAATGCACTCAGCACGCTGGCGGTTTCACTGCTTCATTTTCCTTATGAGGAAAGCACCCACTGGAAAAGAGAATTAAGCCAGTCCACCGGTTATCAGAAATCTCTTTTTGAACAGGACTATAAGAGTTTTCTATCCACAACTAAAAAAGAAAATGAATCCATGCTGATGAGTTATCTCAAAATGGGGAGGGATAATACACTGGAAGAAGTGGAATCGGCGGTAAATTATCTTAAGCTCAGAAAGATCAAAAGACTCCTACTTCAAAACCATGCAGACCTTGAAAAAGCGGAACCATCCGAGCAGCCCAACCTGCTAATGACCCACCAGCACCTGAAAAAAATGGAAATGGACCTTACCAAAAAACTAGGAACGGTTGTTATCAGGTGATCAATTTTCAAAAACCACTTCATCAGGTGTTACGCCCAGTGAAATAAGGGTTTCATTGATCTGAGCTGTCATAGCATCGGGACCGCAGATATAGAAATGTTTTTTGAGGTCCTTTATATTTTCATTCAGAAACTCTTTATTTATAAATCGCCGGTCATAACCCGGCATGGGTTCGTCTGTCAGCGTAAAGATCACATTGTGCTTACCCAAAATGCTCACCAGTTCTTCTTCATAAATAATATCTTCCCTGCCACGGTTGGAAAAAAATAGTGTATTGCCGGCGGCTTCATTTTTCTTTTTAAGTTGTCTGAGTATGGCCATAAATGGTGTGATGCCGGCACCGCCTGCTATAAAATAACCAGGTCCCTTATATTCAATAGCGCCCCATACATCACCAATGATCACGTGGTCGCTGGTTGTTAACTGGTCCATTAAACCGGTAACTCCCTGATGATCTTTATATGATTTAATGGTGAATTCCAGGAACGGATGTTCATTCAGTGAAGTGAATGTGAAAGGGCGTTTTTCGTTTTCCCATCCCGGTCTGTCAATGGAGACCTCCGTAGCCTGTCCCGGAATAAAATCATAGTCTGCTGGTTTTTCAATCCGGTAGGCCTTTACATTCCTGGCAACATTTACAATCTCAAGTATCCTTAGCTTATACTCCATCAGTTGGATTTATTTTCTTTGATATAAAAAACGGAAATGGCTACAAGCAGGTTTCCATTTCTTTCGCAAAGCGACTGGCCTATATGATGTACTGTTACCTGATTGTAATGAAGCCATTCATTAAGTTCTTCTTCGGTCAGGGCCAGGTTGTTACCCGAAAATATTTTAACCTGCATAGTGTGCATGGAATGCTGAACCATGGTGGCAGCCGAACTTTCAGTCATAATCATTGTCGGTAGATTTAATTGTAAAGGATCTGATGCGTTCAAAAACCCTGTTTACTATATTATCGCAATAAACAAGGTTAAATTCAAAAATGGCAGAAGAGGTATATGCCTGCTCCAGTGCTTTTTGCAATAAGGATTTTGCCCGGTTAAGTCTTACTTTAACATTTACAGGGGTGATCTGCAGGATATCAGCGGTTTCCGCCACATTGAATCCTTCCACCTCTCTTAAAATAAATACGGTACGGTATATTTCTGGCAATTGATGTATTCCATATTCGATAATTCGGGTTAATTCCTTATTATCAATTACGCGGTTTGCATTTTCAATTACAGGCATAAGTATAGGTTGGGCATGTTCATTGACAATTGAGGCAGCCGGCTTTTCTTTATTATAATAACCATATGTTTTTTTATATATGCATTTATTGACCATGATCCTGGATAACCAGGTTTTATAGGACGACCTTTGTTCAAAGGATGCCAGGTTCAGGTAAGCTGCTACATGGGCATCCTGCATGAGGTCTTCAGCATCCTGATGATTATATCCAAAACCCCTTGCAATTTTATATAGCACGGAATTGTATCTCCTGATCAGGATCTCGAACAGCGCCTGCTCGCCCTGAACAACTCTGTGAATGACCTCCTGATCGGTAACGAGGCCTTTGTCTGAAATTTCTGTCATCTTACTGTTATAGTGCAGTTCAAATACCAAAAGGTTACAAATTCCTTCCTATTTTCTTATGGCATAATATTTTTCATGGATCAGAAATAAAGTAAAAGCTTTCCGGACAATTAATACGGGCTGGCATTAAATTTTAAGTTACTTCATTAAAATTCAGTATGAAACCAATAACCGCTATAAGTGGGGGTGTGGCAGGAGCAGTGGCCTTAACGCTGATCCATGAATCCGTAAAACGCCTGGTACCCCAGGCCCCCAGAATGGATCTGCTTGGAATGAATGCGATTTCAAAAGGATTGCATAAAACAGGATTCAAAAAACCAAATGATCAGAAACTATTTACGCTGGCCCTGATAGGCGACCTGGCCGGCAATGCATTATACTATTCCTTCGCAGGTATTGGAAAAGAAAAAAATGTCTGGGTAAGAAGTTCAATACTTGGACTGGCAGCCGGTATCGGCGCGGTAGTATTACCTGGCCCGCTTGGACTGGAGAAAAGACACAGCAACAAATCAACTTCAACAAAGATCATGACCGTTGGGTTATATGTTGCAGGTGCACTGGTTACATCGGCGATCATTAAACTTGTTGAAAACAAAAGGAAAAAGAAAAAAGAAGTTTGGCAGGAAAGACTGTTAACATCTGCGATCTCTTAAATTTTATTGAACCGGATCATTATCTCTGAACACGATTTTCAATCCTGCAAAATAATTTCTTCCGGGAGCAGTGTTAAAATAACGCCCGCCAAAGCCATTGATATCATTACCCAGACTGTATTGCTGACCCAGCAGGTTCTCTGCTCCGGCACTGAGGCTCACCAACATTTTTTTATTGGTAAAAAGCTGGCAGGAGGCTTTGAATCCTAATAAATGATATGGATCTGCATGCACGGTGTTGGCATCATTTAAAGGGAGCCGGTCTGAAAAAAAATAATGAAGACCTAAAAACAGATAGTGCTTAACATACAGATCTATACCCGCGGCAATGGTGTGGGGCGCAACCCCGGGTAATTTATTTCCTGAATAGTCCGTATCGATCTGCTTAAATTCTTTATACTTAAAATGATGATAAGTGTAATTAAGCCATGCATTTCCCTTATTAAATAGTGAATGGGTTTTGTGATCATTTAAAAAAGGACAGGCGAGAGACAATTCAATGCCCTTCTGGCTTGTTTTACCGGCATTGATAAAAAAATCTCCCCCACCTGCATCTCTTCTTTGCACAATGGTATTATTCAGCCTGAAATAAAATGTATTTACATCTGCGGAGATCCTTTCACTAATCACCGTTCTTATTCCCAGATCATAGTTAATTCCATCCTCTGCCTGCAGTTCAAGGTTAATGGCACCCCCTGTGGGTACCAGCTCTGTTGTTGATGGTGGAGAAAAGCCCTTGCTGACAGCGGCATATAAAGTAAGTTCATCCAACTTTTTCATGATGGCGAATCTGGGCGCAAATTCATTTCCGAATTTTCTTGTCTGTTTACCAATTGTAAAAGGATCAAATCTTGTAAAATCTGTTTTCAGCCAACTGATGCCCGAAGCAGCAACAAAGGTCCAGCCATGATAGAGGTCAAGCGTAGCCTGAATAAACACCAATGCATTGCGGTTGGTTATATCATCATTTGATCTCAGTGAATCCGGCTCACCGCCTGCATTGTCATGCACCTGTACTGTCTGGAATCCCTGTTGCCATTCTCCCCCGAAATCAATATTTAATGCAGCCTTGCTGATCATTTTTAACCAGTGAAAGGTAGTTCTGCCTCCGGCATGCGGCAATGAACTTTTCTCATATCCCCTGAGGTTAGGATTGATGAGGCGGGTGAACATTCCATATAAAACTGTTTTATTCTTCAGGCCTTTCCATACTTGCTGTTCCAATGAAGCACCGGTGAGAAAAGTTTGTTGATGAATGGATGCTTTTGCCGCTATAGCACCGGGAAACCCACCACCACCAGGCCGGGCGGCTTTTGGATCACTGGCATACTCCACAGCATTCAAAGCGCCAGGTGTTTCATAAAACAGATCACCATAAAGAAAACTGGTTTTCAATATTTGATTACCGGTTAACCGGAATCTTCCATTCCAGCTATAAACTTTTCTTTGTAAAGCTGACTGCTTCCTGTAACCGTCACTTTGCAGATGCTGAACAGCAAACCTGGATGCATATTTTTCATTTGCATGGATATAGCTGCCATGAAAATGGTGCATTCCATAACTTCCTGCAGAATATTCAGCTACGAGCCGGGGTTGTTCAATACCTGATAAGCTTTCAATCAGTAAAACACCGCCGGTTCCGCTTCCATATAAACTGCTGCCAGGTCCTTTGATGATTTCCAGCGAATTAAAATTATGATAACCCAGTTGATTAAGATATGTATTACCTCCAGGATCTGTGAAGGGTATATCATTATAATACACTTTGATATTCCTTACTCCAAAGGGCGACCGAAGCGAACTACCCCTGATGTTAAAGCGATAGCTACCCGGAGATCGCTCTTCCATTCTTACACCCGGGGAGGCATTTACCGCATCTACGAGCGATGAGGAATTGAATCTGGTTAATTGTTCCTGGTTCAAATAACTCACAGAGGCAGGCACATCTCTTAAAACCCTGTTGTGTTCAAAAGCAGTGATCCTGATGTTTTCCAACGTTCCTGAAGTATCTGCAACAAACAGGGTATCTGTCTGGGTAAAACCATTTTCAAAAATGAACAGGAAAGTATACAATAGAAAGAACCGGAGGAAACTGAACCAATGGTTTAAATATAATGGCATAATAAGTGATGTAAAATTACCTGTAACAGATTTAAATTTTATAGATTATGTCAGGAAGAGGAGATAATAATAAAAAAGGTAGTTCAGGCCGTGGAGCCAGTAACCAGAGTAGCCAGGCCTTTGGCCAGGTAGCCGATCGTGGAAAATCTAATCATGGAGATCAGACAGGAGGAAAACCCTCCGTACCTCAAAAGAAAACACAGGAACAGTCATCCGGACGGAATACAGGTCCGGCAAAGGAAAAAAAATAATCCTTACACTCATGTACACCTTAAAGCTACCAGCCATTGACTGGTAGCTTTGTTGTAAAATAAACTGGACATTGAAATTCGTAGCAATATCAGATACACATGGCTGGCATCGAAAAATAACACTTCCGCGTGGAGATGTCCTGATCCATGCCGGAGACCTTACCCATAAAGGAAAAAAAGAAGAGGTCATTGATTTTCTCAACTGGTTTGGAAAACAAAAATTCCTGTATAAGATCTTTATTGCAGGCAACCATGATTTTTACTTTGACCAGGCAGGAGAGGAGGATATTCATAACCTGATACCTGAAGGCGTAACATATTTAAATGATTCAGGTATCGTCATTGATGGCATCAACATCTGGGGATCGCCGGTAACGCCCTGGTTTTATAACTGGGCATTTAACAGGCACAGGGGTTCGGGAATCAGAAAGCATTGGGATAAAATTCCGCCCGGTACTGACCTGCTCATTACACATGGCCCTCCGTTTGGCTTTCTGGATTGCCTGGTGAGTGAACAGCATGTAGGTTGTCAGGACCTGTTAAGGATGGTACTAACGCTGCAACCCAGATACCATATATTCGGACATATCCATGAATCGTTTGGATCGCTCAAAAGATCAGGTATTACTTATATCAATGCCAGCCAGGTGAATGAAATGTATGAACCCGTTGCCAGGCCCATTGCTTTTGAAATGAAATAAATCTTTCGCCTGACGTATGTTAAGGCCGGAAGAATGGGTAAGTTGGCCTTTCAAAATTTATCCTTACTATTCAATCCTTATTTTTACAGTTGAAGCAATAGAACATGTTTGAATTATTATTTGAGAAGTTCAATGAAAAGATCCAGCTGACTGAAGAAGAAAAAAAATTAAGCAGGTCATTCTTTGCACCAAAAAAATTACGCAAGAAGCAATACCTGTTACAGGAAGGTGATGTATGCAGGCATATAGCTTTTGTTGAAAAGGGCATACTCCGTTCTTATACAATAGATGAAAAAGGGAATGAACACATTATCCAGTTTGCTTTTGAAGGATGGTGGATCTCTGACCAGTATAGTTTTCTAACAGGAGAACCCTCAACCTATAACATCGATGCACTGGAGGATAGTGAACTATTATTGCTGACAAGGCAGGCGGAAGAACAAATGCTTGAAAAAATTCCCCAGTTTGAAAAATATTTCAGAATGCTGATCCAGAACAGCCTGATCGCCATGCAAAGAAGACTGGCCGGGTCGCTTACGCTTTCTGCTGAACAACGATACCAGAACCTTACGCAATCCTGTCCAACCATACCGCAACGTGTTCCACAACATATGATGGCTTCTTTTCTTGGTATAACGCCGGAAACACTGAGCCGCATCAGAAAACATATTGCTACCAAAAAAAGCTAGTTCTGCCTATTAATATGTTTGAAAATAAAGATGAATTCTAATACCGCTTACCGCATAATTCACACATTTTAACGCATTGACTTACATCAATTCCATTTCTTATCTCATCTCAATGGAGGCTGGGTGTATACATGGTTAGCTTTGCATAGCAATTCTGATGAAGGAATTAACATCAGCATATAACATCTAAACAATTAATAAATTCTACATGAAAAAGTTCTTCTTGCTATCCGCCGTTCTAGTGGGCTTATTTGCCTTTAACAGCCTTAACAACTGGAAAGTTGACAATGCACATTCAAAATTGAGTTTTGGCATCACACACCTTGGCATTTCTGAGGTTACCGGTTTGTTCAACAAATTTGATGTTGATATTAAAACTTCAAAAGATGATTTCAGCGATGCCGTAATTGAAATGACTGCCGATGTTAATTCAATTGACACGGAAGTTGAAATGAGGGATAATCACCTGAAAAGCGCAGACTTTTTTGACGTGGCCAAATATCCAACCCTGAGTTTTAAGAGTACATCCATTAAGCCTGCCGGAGAAAAGAATAAATATAAGGTTAGCGGAAATCTCACTATGCATGGCATTACCAAACCAGTTACGCTTGACCTTTGGTACCGCGGCACAGTTGAAAACCCAATGAATAAAAAACCCACCTCCGGATTTCAGGTAACAGGTGTGATCAAACGTTCTGATTTTGGCATTGGAAATGGATTTCCGGCGCCTATGCTGAGCGATGAAGTGAAGATCAAAGCTGATGGAGAGTTTGTAAAACAGTAATTCAGCAAACTCATGGCTGCTGAATAGGGGAGGAAAGGGGTAAGGTTTTTGCAACCAGTCAAAAGAAAGGTTTAGTTTAAGTATTAATCACCTAAAACATTAATTATGGCTATTACATGGAAGATAGATCCTGCACATTCAGAAATCCAGTTTAAGGTTAAACATCTGATGATCACTACCGTAACCGGTTATTTCAAAAAATTTGATTTGGAAGTGGTTACTGAAAATGATGATTTTAATACCGCTAAGAACATAGAATTTACAGCTGATATTGATTCGCTCGATACAAATAATGCCCAAAGGGATACCCACCTGAAATCAGCAGATTTCTTCGATTCAGAGAACCATAAACAATTAAAGTTTGTAGGAAAGAAATTTGAATCAAATGGAGATGAAGCCATCCTTGATGGTGACCTTACGATCAGAGGTGTAACCAAACCCCTGGCATTAAAAGTTGAGCTGGGCGGCACAGTGGTAGATCCCTACGGACAGCATAAAGCAGGATTTACTGTAAATGGCAAGATCAGCCGTAAGGAATTTGGTTTACAATGGAATGCCATGACAGAAGCAGGTCAGGTGGTGGTTGGTGATGAAATCAGGATTCTTGCGGAGATACAGCTGGTAAAGCAGCAACAGGCAGAGGCTGTTAGCGAAACCTCAACAGCAGACGCTAAGAGCAATTCCTAAGATTTCTCCAAAACAATATTAGAAAAGGTTGTCTTCAGTGACAGCCTTTTTTTATGTAAGGAATTGCGGGATACACAACCATAAAATAATATCAACCCTTTTAATTTTTAAGGCTCCCGGGCCTTCACTATTTCATGGCATTCAACTGAGGTAAACAAACCTTCCATCCTGGAAATCATCCTTGTTTTTATTACTAATCCTTATGCTGAAATACAGACATTTCCTTAAACAAAAAATCATTCAAATTTTTAACGTTTAACCACTGTTTTCAATCAGCTAAACCCTTATCTTAGCCCGCTATGACAGTAGAGCAAATTGAGAATTGGTTAGCCAAGGAAGCAGTTCCCCAGGGAAAAATTATCCGATTCGAATTAAAGAAAAGAGACCCGGTACGCGGGTTAATTGTAAAAGGTAGAGACTATAACGACCTGAAAGCCAAGAATTTCTGGAGAATCGTAACTCAAAAGAACCTGACAGCCTATCAAAAAACCAGTGATATCAATCTGGCCAAGATCTTTGCCGGATCTGATTTTGCCAAGCTGTCGTTCGTGAGCAACAAGCCAGAAGAATAATCCATTTCAGCCATAAGCTCTTTTTCCGCCTCTAAAATGGTGTTCGCACACCGTTAGAGGCTTTTTTGTGCTATATCATTCATGATCTTCAATGCATGTTCTCTTGAGTTCTCAATGAACAGCCGGTGGGTATTCATTCCACCGCAGATCACGCCAGCCAGGTAAATATTCTTTCTATTGGTTTCGTGGGTTTCTTCATTATAAACCGGCTTACAGGTTACATCATCACAGAGTTTAATTCCGATCTTTTTTAAAAATGGAAGATCAGGCTGGTAACCTGTCATTGACAATACCCAGTCATTTTCAACAGTTATCATTCCTCCCGGTGTTTGAATATCTGCTTCATGAGGCCTTATAGCCTTTATAGCTGAATGGTAATAAGCTTTTATTGATCCTTCCGAGATCCTGTTGATGATGTCCGGTCGCACCCAGTATTTCACTCTTTCACCTATCTCTGGTCCCCGTATCACCATCGTGACCTCTGCTCCCTTGCGCCAGGTTTCCAATGCAGCATCAACAGCTGAATTTTGTGCCCCCACCACAATTATTTTCTGGAAGGCATAAAAATGAGGGTCTTTATAATAATGACTTACTTTGGGAAGGTGCTCACCAGGCACACCTAATAAATAAGGTATATCATAAAACCCTGTAGCAATGATGATGAATGCTGCAGCATACGTTGCTTTATCTGTAACCACTTTATATTTCGGTCTGCCTTTGTTCAATTGTACCCCTTTACTTTCTTCTTCCGCAACATCCATCACTTCTTCAAAAAGGGAAATATTTATTTTACTATCCTTTGCTACCCGCCGGTAATATTCCAGGGCTTCACTGCGGGTGGGTTTGGGATTGTTTGACACAAAAGGAACATTCCCTATTTCAAGCCTTTCGGAAGTGGAGAAAAATGTCATGTTCACCGGATAATTATACAATGAATTCACCAGGGCACCTTTTTCAATTATAAGATAATCGATATTGCTTTTTTTTGCTTCCAGAGCACAGGCCATACCAATGGGCCCTCCACCTATAATGATGAGGCTATATTCATTTTTCATTTTCTTATTTATTAACTCCAACAATAATTTAACCGTCTCATAAAACTTTGTTCACGTGCCTGCTGAAGATTTTTTGGAAAGACCGATTCCTTATTTTTTGCAAAAGATAGGGTACCTGAAAGTATTGAAGTATCAAAATAGAATTTGGTCATGATTTAAAGTTAAGTGAAGTATAAAATCAAACAGGCACAAAACTTTTTATATTCACTGAATGGATGATCTGGTAATAATCCTTTTAATCATACTTGGTGCGATAGTTCTTATCACCGTTTACTTTATCCGTAATCCGCTTAAAATAAGAGTATCGCCCCGGAAAAGAACTACTCCTGGATTGTCTCAGCCATTCAAAGAAATACTTGTTGCAAACGTACCTTTTTATCTTAAGCTTGATCCCGGGCAGAAGCAACGCTTTGAAAGCAGGACCCAACACTTTCTTGACACTACCAGAATTACCGGTATCCATACAGAGGTGACAGACCTTGATAAAGTGCTTGTTGCAGCAAGCGCCATCATTCCAATTTTTTCATTTGACAACTGGGAATACCCTAACCTCAATGAAGTGCTGTTATACCCCGAAACCTTCAGCGAAGAATTTGAACTGGAAGGGGAAGGGAGAAGTATTTTAGGCATGGTTGGTTCAGGTGCTTTGCAACATGTAATGGTACTTTCACAGCATGAATTAAGACAGGGATTTTTAAACAGAACAGGTAAGACCAATACGGCCATTCACGAATTTGTACACCTGGTTGATAAGACCGATGGATATACAGATGGCATACCGGAGAACCTTGTTCTAAAAAATTCCATCGGTCCATGGCTGAAATTAATGCACAGAAAGATCCTGGAGATCAGGGAAGGAAAGTCTGATATCAATCCATATGGTGCAACGAACGAAGCAGAATTTTTTGCTGTTGCTGCTGAGTATTTTTTTGAAAGACCGGATCTGCTCCGGGAAAGACACCCCGAATTGTTTGCGCTACTGGAACAAATATTTTTAAAAGACAAAAATAAGTGAAGGTTATCAGGGAAATAGCTGGCATTCGCCAACTACTATGCTGCGTTATTCAAAATGAAAAATGAAAAAATGTAAAAAATGGTTTTGCATTTTTCATTTTGGATTTACAATTTTTGAATAATCCGGTACTATGAAGCCTGTACACCGGGCTTTCAACTAAATGCTATCTTTGCGGCGCAAATAAAGCTATATGAATAAACAAGTAGTTATCGTTTCTGCAGTCCGTACTCCAATGGGATCTTTTGGCGGTGTATTAAAAGATGTTCCCGCTACCCGGCTGGGTGCCACCGTAATAAAAGCCGCCATTGAAAAAGCCGGTATAAGCCCTGACCAGGTTGATGAGGTTTTAATGGGTTGCGTACTTCAGGCCAATCTTGGCCAGGCACCTGCCAGGCAGGCAGCCAAATATGCGGGCCTTCCTGATAAAGTGGTTTGTACCACTGTAAACAAAGTTTGTGCAAGTGGAATGAAAGCCATTGCACAGGCAGCGCAAAGTATTTTATTGGGAGATGCTGAAATAGTGGTGGCAGGCGGAATGGAAAACATGAGCTCCGTTCCTTTTTATGTAGATAATATGAGATGGGGAAATAAGTATGGAACAACTTCCGTACAGGATGGATTACAAAAGGATGGTTTAACCGATTGTTACAGCAATTTTGCAATGGGATGTGCTGCAGATATCATTGCAGCAGAAAGCCGCGTAAGCCGCGAGGAACAGGATGCATTTGCCATTGAAAGTTACAAAAGAAGCCAGGCAGCCTGGGAAAACGGCAAATTCAAAGATGAAGTAGTACCCGTAAGCATTCAATCCAAAAAAGGTGAGGTCATAATTGATAAAGACGAAGAGCCATGGAATGTGAAATTTGATAAGATCGCCGCGCTCAGGCCTGCATTTGGAAAAGAAGGAACGGTTACCGCGGCCAATGCTTCTACCATGAATGACGGAGCGGCGGCCCTGGTTTTAATGAGCAAAGAAAAGGCCGAATCATTAGGCTTAAAACCCATAGCTGTTTTACGCAGCTATGCCGATGCTGAACAGGAACCTGTTTATTTTACCACCACACCAAGTATTGCCGTACCAAAGGCAGTTGAAAAGGCAGGATTAAAAATGACAGATGTGGATTTTGTAGAACTTAATGAAGCATTCAGTGTTGTAGGAATTGTAAACAGTAAAAAAATGAATCTGGATCCCGCAAAAGTAAATGTGAACGGAGGAGCAGTTTCCCTGGGTCATCCCCTTGGCTGCAGCGGTGCCAGGATCGTTGTTTCACTGATCAATGTATTGAAGCAGAATAAAGGGAAGATTGGCGCTGCCGGCATTTGCAATGGCGGAGGCGGTGCCAGTGCAATGGTCATTGAAAACGTGTAATGGTTAGTTCAATAAAAATACGGATGGGACCAGCCGGTCCCATTATTTTTTATACCTGATACGCAGAAATACCATTACGATATTTACCAGCAGGGAGAAACAATTGGTAACAATGATCGGCAGGTCCTCTCTTTTAAAACCATATACGATCCAAAGCACCAGTCCTGCCTGTAACACAAACAACATGATAAGGGATACATCTTCTGCTTTCTTTTCCTTTAATGTTTTGAAAACCTGGGGAAGCAATGAGCAGGCTGTTAGTATGCCTGCTGCCAGTCCAATGATCTGAGTCCAGTCCATAGACCTTGTTTTGCAAATTTTCAGCCATACTGCGCATTATAGTATTTTGCAAGATGAAAGTTTTATTTAGTTTGATCCTTATCACAAGCTTTTTCACAGCCTGTAAAAGAAAATGGACGGAAAAAGATAAATCGGAATTTGTTTCCGCGTGCATGTCCACAGCTGTAAAGGATAGCAATATAGGAGAAAAGCTGGCCAGGGAATATTGCCATTGCATTATTGATAAGATAGTAGAAAAGTATCCCAACGCAAACGATGCCCAATATATAAAATATGACAAGGGCGCTGTTACTATCAGCAGGGATTGCCTGGATCAAATTAAAGTGAAATAGATCAATGGATGATAAATTTTCCACTATTCACCACATATTTTCTCCGGTCTAACAACTGATAAATATAGATTCCGCCAGAAAGGGTTGACGTTCCTAAATAAACAACACTTGAATTGACAAGTTTTTGAAAAAGGGGAGTGCCCCCTGAGGAGTAAACCATCAGTTGCAACTCTTCACCATCATAATTCAGTATATTCAGTTCTCTTCCTTTTGAAACAATGCTGGGCTCCAGTTTGCGCGGCTGGTTCTTATACACGGCTGTAAGTTCAACAGATTTTTTTTCCTGCGTAGACCGGTTATAGGCAACCAGCCTGTAGTAATTTTTCCCCCTGAGTGGAGATTCATCTTTATAGATAAAATGATCCGCAGTATTGCCAAATGTTTCGGGGTGAAATTGCTTTACCATATTGTAGGCTATTCCGTCTGCTGACCTGTATAATTCAAAATAACCGGTAAGATCATGCGGCCCTTTGCTCCATACCAGTTGAATGTAATCAGGAAAAATATTAGCGCTAAGATGAATGGAAGCCTGTTGTGCAGTAACGGTAGTAATTACGGTATCTTTTTCATTTATCTGCGACCAGGCCGACCCGCAAGCAAGTACAACAATACTGGTCAATATCACTATTCTTTTCATGCCCCACATTTAGGTAGGTAAATGGAAAAACATGCCAAATTGAAATGAAAAGCATAATAATGGAATTGAGAAATATGAGGCTGGAGTTAGGCTTTATATAGAGCCCGGGTTATTGGATCATTTGCTATTCGTAATAAGACTTTGGCTTATTGACCGTATTGCGATAAATTTGCCCCGCTAATTACCTACTACATGAGACAAATTCCATTTCGTGAAGCCCTCCGTGAAGCAATGAATGAAGAAATGCGCCGTGATGAACGGGTGTTTCTGATGGGGGAGGAAGTTGCAGAATATAATGGTGCTTATAAAGTGAGCCAGGGAATGCTTGCTGAATTCGGTCCACGCCGTGTGATCGATACGCCCATTTCTGAATTGGGATTTGCCGCAGTGGGGGTAGGCGCAGCACAGAATGGATTACGTCCGGTTGTGGAATTCATGACCTGGAACTTTGCTGTTCTGGCTCTTGATCAGATCCTCAACACTGCTTCAAAAATGCTGGCTATGAGCGGAGGACAGGTTAGCTGTCCCATTGTATTTCGCGGACCAAACGGCTCGGCCGGACAGTTAGGTGCACAACATTCAACCGCTTTCGAATCCCTTTACGCCAATATTCCAGGCTTAAAGGTTGTATCTGTTAGTAATGGTTATGATGCCAAAGGTTTATTGAAGCAGGCCATCCGTTACGAAGAAGACCCTGTGGTATTCATGGAAAGTGAAGTGATGTATGGTGATAAGAGCGAAGTACCCGATGAGGAATACTATATACCTCTTGGTAAGGCCGATATTAAAAAGCAGGGTAGTGATGTAACCATTGTATCATTCAATAAAATGATGAAAGTAGCACTTGGAGCTGCTTCCGAATTAGAAAAAGAAGGCATCAGTGCCGAAGTAATTGATCTTAGAACCATAAGACCGCTTGACTGGATGACCATCCTTGAAAGTGTGAAGAAAACAAACAGGCTGGTGATCGTTGAAGAACAATGGCCGTTTGCTTCGGTTTCTTCAGAGATCACTTACCGCATCCAAAAAGAAGGATTCGATTACCTGGATGCACCTATCAGAAGGATCACCGCAGCAGATGCCCCTCTGCATTATGCACCCAACCTTGTAAATGCCGCGCTTCCGGATGTGCCAAGAACTGTAAAGCTGGTGAAGGAAGTTATGTATCTGAATAAATAACTGACAGCTGTAGCCTGTTGCCTATGGCCGGCTTTGGCCGTAGCTTTTATTTATATCTTAATGCAGAGTTTATATCATAAATAAGCATAAAGCCTGCAACTCATTCATTTTCACTTATTGCTGAAGAAAAAATATTTTGAAATAAGTTTTGAAATACCAACTTTCCCCCTCATCTTTGTCATGGTTTTTCATAGGATATTGGATTTTACACGAGGCTGGATTTCTATCCGGCCTTTTTTTTTGCTTTCTCCGCTTCTAGCTTTCAATCCTAATCTTTCGTTTCTTTGCCAACCTAATTAAACCTGGTTATGGCCACTATTCTGATCATTGATGATGAAAAGGCGATTCGCAAGACACTTTCTGAAATTCTTTCTTTTGAAGGCTACAAAATTGATGAAGCTACGGATGGAGAAGAAGGATTGAAAAAATTCCGGGAAAAGACCTACGATGTTGTACTGTCTGATATTAAAATGCCTAAAATAGATGGCATTGAATTCCTACAAAAAGCGGTTGAGATCAATGCCGATGTTCCTATCATCATGATATCGGGGCATGGGAATATTGAAACTGCAGTGGAAGCAGTAAAAAAAGGTGCTTACGATTTTATTCAAAAACCACCTGATCTTAACCGTTTGCTCATTACCATACGCAATGCCATGGAAAGGAATAGCCTGGTAAGCGAAACAAAGACCCTGAAGAGGAAGGCTTTCAAAGCCCAGGATATGATCGGTGAGTCTGAACCGCTGGTTAAGATCAAAGAAACCATTGAAAAGGTAGGACCAACGGAAGCAAGGGTATTGATCACGGGTGAAAATGGCGTGGGAAAAGAACTGGTGGCCCGGTGGCTGCATGAAAAAAGCAACAGGGCTGATGCACCTTTAGTGGAAGTGAATTGTGCTGCTATTCCAGGCGAACTGATAGAAAGTGAACTGTTTGGACATGAAAAAGGATCTTTTACTTCGGCCATTAAGCAGCGTATAGGCAAATTTGAACAGGCCAATGGTGGTACTCTTTTCCTGGATGAAATTGGCGATATGAGTTTGAGTGCGCAGGCAAAAGTATTAAGGGCTTTACAGGAAGGCAAGATCACCAGGGTTGGGGCAGATAAGGACATCAATGTTGATGTGAGGGTGATTGCAGCTACCAATAAAGACCTCATGAAAGAAGTGGAAGCAAAAAATTTTCGTCTCGACCTTTATCACCGTCTGAGTGTGATACTAATACATGTGCCCTCTTTAAATGAAAGAAGGTCTGATATTCCCTTACTGGTTGAAAGATTCCTGGAAGACATCTGTACAGATTATGGAATTGCTACTAAAGTAATTTCTGATGACGCCTTAAAATTATTGCAGGAATATAACTGGACAGGCAATATCAGGGAATTAAGAAATATAGTTGAGCGGCTTGTGATCCTTTCAGGAAAGAATATTTCAAAAGAGGACATCAAAAATCATGTACAATTAAAGAATCACTAACCTGTATATTATCATATACCAATATGATCAACAGCCATTGATATACTTTAGGAAAAACTTTGCTTACATTGTTGCCTCCAGCAATGGTAAAACAATAAATTTGTCTGTTTAAAAATAACCGAATGCCCATTTCACATCTATTGACCGTTTACCTCATTTCAATTCTGATTGTTTTTCTTCCATCTTTCGGGTTGGCAAAAATGTTTCAGAAGGCTGGCGTTGCTCAATGGAAGGCGTATGTTCCGTTTTATAATACATGGATCATGCAGGAGCTGGCTCAACGTCCCAGGCATTGGGTATTCTGGCAATTCATACCTGTAGTTGGCTGGTTTATCAGTCCGGGTATATTCATAGAGTTTGTAAAACTTTATGGAAGGTTCAGCTTCGGTGCTCATACGCTTGCAGCACTATTTGCCCCATTTTACTTTCCTTACCTTGGTTATGCAGACCAGGTACGTTACATAGGACCTAAAGGTGCGCAACTCTATAAAAAACCGGGATGGAGAGAATGGGTTGATGCGGCCATCTTTGCTGTAATTGCAGCTACTTTGATCCGGACCTTTATATTTGAAGCATATACCATTCCATCCGGATCAATGGAAAAAACGTTGCTGGTCAATGATTTTTTATTCGTGAGTAAATTCAGCTATGGCCCGCGGATCCCCAATACGCCCTTATCCATTCCTTTTATACATAATTACATTCCGGGAACAAAAATGAAATCTTATAGCGAAGCCATTCAGCTTCCTTATATAAGATGGTTTGAATCACCCGTTAAGAGAAATGATGTAGTGGTATTTAATTTCCCTGCAGGAGATACCGTGATCAATCATCCCGACTTTCAATCGCAAACGCCCTATTATGATGTAAAACGCATTGCCAGCCGGACTTCAGATCCCAGGGCTAATATTTATCGCCAGGTGCTTGCAGACAGAACGGAATTTCCGTTAGCCATACATCCTGTTGATAAATCCGATAACTATATTAAGCGTTGTGTAGGCATTGCGGGAGACTGGGTGGAAGTAAAGAACAATGTTGTTTTTATTGATGGTCAGGAACAGCCAACACCTCCAAAAGCCGTTATTAAATATATAGTTACAACCGGCGGCCAAACACTCGATCCCGAAGCATTAAAATCAGAGTATGATGTAGACTTTGACCAGATCTCCCAAAATGGACCAGGAACTTACCTGATGCCATTAACAGAAGATGCAAGAAAGAAAATGCTGCAATCAGGTTTAGCGAAACAGATCGTTCCCAATACACAGGAGAATGATTATCCTGTATTCCCTTACGATTCCATTCACAAATGGTCAAGAGATAATTTTGGTCCGATCTGGATCCCCAAAAAAGGAGCGAAGCTTGACCTTACTCCTCAGAATTATACTTTGTATGAAAGAGCGATCAGGGTATATGAAAGGAATGAATTTGAAATGAAAAACGGACAGTTTATACTGAATGGCCAGCCTGTAACCAGCTATACTTTTAAAATGGATTATTATTGGATGATGGGAGACAACAGGCAGGGTTCGCAGGACTCCAGGTATTGGGGTTTCGTGCCCGAGGACAGGGTAGTGGGGAAAGCCTGGCTGATCTGGTTTAGCTGGGAAGACGGACCGCGATGGAACAGATTGTTCAGAACTGTAAAATAATTATCTTTAAATGTCCCGCACCAGCGGGATATTTTGTCTCTAACAAACAAGTATGAAAGAAAATAAATTTGAATTCAACTACAAGGTATTTGACAGTATTGATGAATTACCGGAAGATCTTTTTGAATTATTAAAACAGGCAAGAGCGATCACAGAACAGGCCTATGCGCCCTATTCCAATTTTCAGGTTGGTGCCATTGCTAAAATGTCGAATGGTAAAATTGTAGCAGGAAGTAATCAGGAAAATGCTTCCTTCCCGGCAGGTTTATGTGCAGAAAGGGTGTTGCTGTCCTCTGTTTCCACGCTTTATCCCGGAATGCCCATAGATGCCATTGCCATCAGTTATAAAAGTGAGCATGTAAAAAGTGACCACCCCATTTCTCCCTGTGGCATTTGCCGCCAGTCGCTTCAGGAATATGAAGGACGCGTAAACCATCCCATTCAACTGATACTTGGAGGTATGACGGGTCCGGTATATATAATTGACAGCGTTACCAGATTATTACCGCTGGCATTTACCAGTGAAGAGCTGAGGTGAAGAATTAAGGTGAAAAATTGATTGGGAAACTGAAGATTGCGTGGTGGCTTTAACCGCAGTTCATGGAAAAAAGCCCATTTGCTGAACTCCATGATAGTGTTTGGATTCAAGTTCGAGCAAAAACTTTTTTCTCCCTAATCCACCTGCATATCCAACCAGTGAATGGTTTGATCCAATAACCCTGTGACAGGGAACAATAATGGCTATATTATTTTTTCCATTGGCAGCAGCTACAGCTCTTATAGCTTTCAGGTCGCCATATTGTTTAGCCAGCTCCAGATAACTGATGGTCTTCCCGTAGGGAATTTTATACAGCAGGTGCCATACTTTCATTTGAAAATCTGTTCCTTCCTGGTTCAGTGGAAGATCGAAGTCCCTTCTTTTACCGGAAAAAAATTCATCCAGTTGTGTGGCACAGGCATTCAATAATTTATGCCGGTCATTTTCAATTTCTATTTTCCCATCCCAAAACAAAACTGATCTGATATGCTTTTCTGAACATTGGATCTTTAACCATCCAACAGGGGAGGAATGATATGAAGTGAACAGGTTCATTATCCAATTTTTAAACCATTGGAAACGGATTGCTGAGGCTCAATTAAAACTACCTCATTATGCTCATCATAAATGCCAAGCACAAGACATTCGCTAATAAATCCTGCTATATTTTTGGGAGGAAAGTTTACAACTGCAATGATTTGCTGACCAATAAGTTTTTCACAAACATAGTGTCTGGTGATCTGGGCTGAAGACCATTTACTGCCCAGCTCCGGTCCAAAATCAATAAGCAACCGGAATGCAGGCTTTCTGGCCCTGGCAAATTCCCTGGCTTCCTTAACAGTACCTACCCTTATATCTATTTTTTCAAAATCTGCCCAGGAAATCATGATGTCTGTACAAATTAATCTTACAATTCAAAAAGCCCTGGCTTACTGATCATTGCCCTAATCCAAAAGATTAACGAGTTCCAGCAGTTCGGTCTTTTTATACTGATCCTTTTCATTGTCGAAACATTTCGATGTTTCTTCAAGAAGGTGCTGGATCACTTTTTTATTGGATAATGGCTTATAAAAAGAAGCGGCTGATGATATTGCAATGCGTTTGAAATAACTATCCACGTCTTTATGAGTAAATACCATCCCGCTGGATGGATCTATAAAGAATTCTATCTTTTCCTGGAAATCGGAACCTTCGTCACTATAACCCGGTTTAAAATATGCAAGCACAAACTGGCGGGGAAGGCCAATGGCTTTTACAGGAATATCAAGCAGGTCGCAAATGATCAGATAAATAATCCCATTACTAAGCTGATTGCCTCTTTTTGATTCCAGCACCTTATGAACCAGGAATTCATTTACATCAGTATAGGAAACTTCATTACCCTTTAAATTATAATAACTATACAGGATGCCTGTTACTATTCTAATTTGCTCAAGAGGGGTGAGGTAGTTATTGAGTTCGAGCCAGATATTTCGCCTCATCTTTTCAACTTCCAGCAAGGTGGAACTGGTTGAAAGATCGGGGTATTGAAATTTAGAAACCAGGAGTGCACCTACAAGCAGATCGTGGTGACCTGCAAGATTCCACTGGCGAAAGTCCTCCGACAGATCCGAATAATGCAGCCGGTGGATGATCAGTTCAATCCTTTCCTGAATCTGTTCATCCGGCGTGGTTTCCCAAAGGTGTTCAAGATTGGGTATAATGGTTTTTCCAAGATCAATGATCTTGCTGGTTACCGCCCCAAATACTTCTTCATCGGGATCATCTATAAGTTTAAATAATGCTGATATTTCTTTTGTTTCTTCCATTCTATGCTGTTGGAATGCTGGTGTTGATGTGTGCTATTGGTCATTAACCACCAGCCAAATCCATGATCTTCATTAAAAATTTATTATTTCTTCTTGGCTGCAGTTTTTTTAGCCTCCGTTTTCTTTGCTGCCGCTTTACCTGCTCCGGC
>CAMPIQ010000008.1 GCA_946886475.1 uncultured Chitinophagales bacterium
CTTTATGTGAATGCTACAACGCCGGCTTTTTATTTTTATGCTTCTCAAATTCTATAAGCACACCGTTAAAGTATTTTCACAACTACTTATTGATATTTCTTCTACTTTCATTAATCCCAATAAAACCTCTATTGTTATATGAAAAAACAGAAATTGTTTCTGCTCCTGATTATGTTTTTTTCCGGTTCGCTGGCTTTTGGCCAGGCCAGGCTGGTAGAAAAAGTATCTAAGAAAGAAGGCAGCCTCGTAATTCCTTACGAGAAGTATGTTTTACCAAACGGACTAACGGTAATAGTTCA
Organism: uncultured Chitinophagales bacterium; assembly: GCA_946886475.1. Next base: position 300 of record CAMPIQ010000008.1, read on the forward strand.
CGAAGATCACAGCGACCCGGTTGTGCACGTAGATGTTACGTATCATGTGGGCTCTGCACGGGAACAAATTGGCAGGTCAGGATTTGCACATTTTTTTGAACACATGATGTTCATGGGTTCTGAAAATGCACCGGAAAAACTTCATGATAAGATCACTATTGGTGCAGGAGGTGGAAATAACGGTTCTACTAATTTTGACCGCACCAATTATTATGAAACAGTTCCTTCCAATGCGCTTGAACCGGTTCTTTGGCTGGAAGCGGACCGTATGGGTTTTTTGCTCGATGCCGTTACCCAGCCAAAATTTGAGGTTCAGCGTTCAACTGTGAAGAATGAAAGAGGTCAAAACTATGATAACCGCCCCTATGGGCTGGTCTATGAAAATATCATCAGGAATCTTTATCCTTATGGTCATCCGTATTCATGGCCGGTAATTGGATACCTCGAAGATCTTGATCGCAGTAATGTAAATGATCTTAAAAATTTCTTCCTTCGCTGGTATGGTCCCAATAATGCAGTTCTTACAGTAGGAGGCGATGTTAGATCAAAAGAAGTGATCCGGCTTGTTGAAAAATATTTTGGAACCATTCCGCGCGGACCTGAAGTTAAACCTGTTGTTGTTGAAGATGTACAACTGGAAGGCAATCGTTACGTTTCTTATGTGGATAATTATGCAAAGCTTCCAAGGCTTACTGTTGTGTATCCTACCGTTCCGGATTTTCACAAGGACATGCCCGCCCTTGAATGTCTTGCAGAAATATTGGGACAGGGAAAGGCATCATTGCTTTACCGGAACATGGTAAAAAAGCAGCTGGCATTACAGGCCTACGCTTCCAGTGATCTCTCTGAACTTGCAGGTGTATTCAGTTTCACTATTCAGCCGCAGGCAGGTAAGTCGCTGCCGGAAATGGAATCCCTGTTAAAGGCAACACTTGATTCGTTTGAACAAAGAGGGGTAACAGATGAAGATGTTGCGAAATTTAAAGGAAGTCTTGAATCGGCACTGATCAATAGCCTTCAAAGCGTGCAGGGTAAGGTTACCCAGCTGGCTTATTTTGAGACCTTCACCAATAACCCTAATAAAATTTCCGAACTGCTTAAGATGTACACATCTCTTACAAAAGAAGATGTAATGAGTGCTTATAATAAGTATATAAAAAACAAACCGGCAGTGATACTGAGTGTGGTTACTAAAGGTAATGAGGCCAAGGTAGCCAGCGCTGATAATTATAAGATTGATTCTTCCGGCTATAAAGCGCCTGATTACGGATATGCCGGATTAAAATATGTGAAGGTCAGGGATAATTTCAACCGTTTGAAGCAGCCGGCTTCCGGACCCGTTCCTTCCTTAAAAGCACCGGAATTCTGGAAAAAAGAACTGCCCAATGGAGCAAAAGTTATTGGAACACAGAATACGGAGATCCCTGCGGTAACCATTTCTATCACTATCCCCGGCGGACACCTGGCCTCTGCCCATGATCTTTCAAAAGCCGGACTGTCCTCATTCTTTGTAAAAATGATGAACGAGGATACAAAGAATTATACCGCAGAACAACTTGCCATTGAACTTGAAAAAATGGGCAGCAATATCAACATCGGTTCAGGCATTGATGGCGTTACCTATACTGTTCAAACCCTGAAAAAAAACCTTGACCGGACACTGGTTCTATTGCAGGAAAAAATGTTTAACCCCAAATTCAGTAATGATGCATTTGAAAGGATACAGTCACAAACATTGCAGAATTTCAGGTTGCAAAAAGCACAGCCTTCAGCAGTGGCTTCAACTGTTTTTGCAAAACTGAATTATGGAGCGGAACATATTTTAGGCATCAGCCAGGAAGGCACGGAAGCCACCATTAAAAAGATCAGCCTGGATGATATAAAAAGTTATTACAACAATTATATGACATCGCAGGATGCACGTGTTGTGATAGTTGGTGACATCAGGCAGGAAGAGGTTTTACCTAAACTTACATTCCTGGATAAATTACCACGGAAGAAAATCAGTTTGCCTGCACCCGCCCCGGTTCCTGTTGTTGATAAAACAAAGGTTTACCTGGTAGATGTTCCGGGGGCAGCACAATCAGAATTCAGGATTGGTTATGCAACCGGAATGAAGTATGATCCTACAGGTGATTATTACAAAGCCTATTTAATGAACTATCCCATAGGTACCGGGTTTACAAGCAGGTTGAATCAAACCCTGAGAGAAACAAAGGGATGGACATATGGCGCGAGAAGTAGTTTTTCTTCTGATAAATATGGAGGGATCTTCTCTTTTAGTTCAGGCATCAGGGCAGACGTTACCGATAGCGCGCTTGCAGAAGTGATGCGCGAGTTCAATGATTACCGCCTAAATGGTCCTTCGGCGGAAGAAGTTGATTTTATGAAAAATGCAGTGGCACAAAGTGAGGCATTGAATTATGAATCAGCATTCCAGAAAGCAGCTTTCATCCGCAGGATACTGGAGTATGAGCTTTCTCCGGATTTTGTAAAAAAGCAAAACAAGATTTTGCAAAACATAACCGCTGAACAAATGAAAATAATAGCCGGTCAATATCTGGAACCTGCAAAGTTGAATATTCTTCTGGTTGGCGATAAGGAAAAGATATATGAAGGAGTGAAGAAGCTTGGATATGAGATCGTGGAGCTGGATGCGGATGGGAACAGGGTGGAAGCGAAGAAGGCATTTTAATATTGGTCTGGATATCCTGTTAAGTTGAAGTACCGTGAAGGCAGATGTGAAATAACGATGGTATTTTTAGAAGGTTGATTGGTTGACAGGCAGGGGTCAGTGTATTAGTTGATATGTTTCAGGTATACTTAGTATCAACTATTCACCTGGTCAACCTGTTAACATATCAACTTTAAACTACTTTTGCACAATGGAACGTAAGCAGGAAATACTACAGGATGTAGTTATAAAATTTGCCGGGGACAGCGGTGACGGCATGCAGCTAACAGGTACACAGTTTACCAATAATACTGCTATGCTGGGATCAGACCTGTCTACTTTTCCGGATTTTCCGGCCGAGATCAGAGCGCCTCAGGGAACACTTCCAGGCGTAAGTGGCTACCAGCTGCGTTTTTCCAGCGACAGCATTTATACGCCGGGAGATACCCTCGATGTTTTAGTGGCCATGAATGCAGCCGCACTGAAAACAAATATCAAAGCACTCAGGAAAGGGGGAAAGATCATTGTGAACACGGATGGATTTGATGCTAAAAATCTACGGCTTGCCAACTATCCCGATGGTGTTAACCCAATTGAAGATGATTCGCTTCAGGGCTATGAACTGATCCGCATGGATATTACCAAAATGACCCGTGAAGCATTGAAGGATTATCAGATGGGAACCAAAGAAAAAGACCGGGCCAAAAACATGTTTGTACTTGGGTTTTTATACTGGATGTACGGACGTGATATGAATAATACCGAAAAATTCATCCAGGATAAATTTGCTAAAAAGCCTGATATACTTGAAAGCAATTTAAAAGCATTGCGTGCCGGTTATAATTATGGCGATACCACTGAAACCTTTACCACCCAGTACAAGGTGGAGAAAGCAAAAATTGAAGCCGGGTCGTACAGAAGCATAATGGGTAACCAGGCATTGGCTTACGGACTCATAGCCGCATCGGTTAAAAGCGGTCTTACCATATTTTTAGGAACCTATCCCATTACACCTGCATCAGATATTCTTCATGAACTAAGCAGGCATAAAAATTTTGGCATCAAAACCTTCCAGGCAGAAGATGAAATTTCAGGAATTACTTCAGCCATTGGTGCAAGTTATGGTGGCCATATTGGAATAACCAGCACATCAGGTCCGGGCATGGCATTGAAATCTGAAGCCATGGGACTGGCCATGATGCTTGAAATTCCACTTCTTATAATAGATATCCAGAGAGGCGGGCCATCAACAGGCCTTCCAACTAAAACGGAACAGAGCGACCTGCTTCAGGCCTATTATGGAAGAAATGGAGAATCGCCAATGCCCATAATATCGGCTTCTTCGCCAGCCGACTGTTTTGAAGTGGCCTACGAAGCAGTACGCATAGCAGTGGAACATATGACCCCTGTGATCTTATTGAGTGATGGTTATATTGCCAATGGAGCTGAACCCTGGAAGTATCCTTCCGAAGAAGATCTTCAAAGCATACATGTAAATTTCAAAACAGACCTGGGTCACGGTGAAACTAAATTCCAGCCCTATCAGAGAGATGAGAAACTGGTAAGACCCTGGGCGCTGCCCGGTACGGCCGGATTGGAACACCGTATTGGCGGACTTGAAAAAGAGAACATTACTGGAAATGTTAGCTATGATCCTGAGAACCACCAGTTGATGGTAAAGATCAGGCAGGAGAAAGTAGATAAAATAGCCGATCATATTCCTGAACTGAAACTTGACAACGGACCTGTTGAAGGTGATGTTCTGGTATTGGGATGGGGCTCAACCTATGGAGTGATAAAGACCGCTGTTGAACAATTACTGCAGGAAGGGAAATCTGTTGCGCATGCCCATCTCCGTTATGTACGTCCATTTCCAAGGAATCTTGGAAGCATTCTGTCAAAGTATAAAACAATATTGATCCCCGAGATCAACAATGGGCAGCTCATTAAGATCATCCGCGATCAATACCTGGTTGATGCAAAAGCGTACAATAAGATCATGGGTGTACCAATTACAAAAACGGAGCTGGTGGAAGCGATTAAGTTGTATTTGTAAATTCAAAATGTAAAATTCAAAAGCCAGCGTTTGATGCTTCTATGTTTTTTACATCTTGAATTTTGAATCATCAATAATCAATCACCGGCGTGGTACCTCCAGTAGTTCCCGACATGCTATAGATGGCTGAAATGCCAAAAGCAACTACCGCCAGGATCATTCCCCACATGAATATGGTATAAGAGATCCTCAGATATTTATATTTGCGGGCCAGTACCACACCAAGGAAATATATATCCTTGATCATACTGTTATACAGGTATTCGCGGTCCTTCAGCATCTCATTCATTGCCCAGTTATATTCATCCAGCTGCATCCGGTGAAAGTTACCAAAGAACAAAAGGTTGGTCTTTTTGTTACGGATATCATCTTCAGTAAACTTTCCCTTGTTTACAGAAGGCCTGGTGGCAAGTATGGCGAAAATGATGGATAAAAGACAAACAGCCAGTAATATAACTGTAGGTATGATATATTGCGGATAAAAAGCTAACCTTGCTATCAATACCGTAAGTGAAATGGAAAGTATGATTGAATTCACGGAGATCATGATGTTTCCTTTTCCATCCGCAAGCGAGCTCAGTTCAAAATGGTTGTTGGAGGTAGTCCTGAACATGGTTTGAATTCCACGCTCCGTATTTTTTTGTTGTTGTTTAAGGTCAATATCAATTTTACTGCTCTCATATACATAAGGAAAGGTTTCTTCTGTTTCTTCTGGCTCGCGGTCTTTCTTTCCCTGTTTCTTTTTCTGAAGTAAAAGAAGGTTCTCATATTTTTTGGGTTCGAGCACTTCCTTTCCGTATTCAGTAAAATATTTATGATTGGAAAGGAACTCAATATTATTTTTCCTCCATTCTTTTTTATCGATCTTATGACCCAGAAGCGTTTCCTGCTCCTGTTTTAGTAATTGGTTACGGGCTTTAAAGTCTTCCGTAGCCAGATGAAAAAGGTCGGCGTCGCACAGAATCTTCTCAACCTGGTTTACTGGTGACTGAGGCATCCTTGTGGCCTGGATGCAGGAACCTACTTTTTGTATAATCTCTTCATCCACATGATGATCCCTCAAAAAGCCCGAAGCTATCCTGATGCTTTCTTCTTCGTGCCCGGAAGCGCTGCCAAGTGAATATCCCGTATCGTGAAACCATGCTGCAAGAATCAGGATAAACCGTTCAGCATCCTCCAGCTGGAAATGATCTGCTATCTGGCTGCAGGCCTGGGCAACATCTTCGGTATGATCGAGGTTGTGAAATACAAAACCAGGATCCACTTTATGGGTGTAAAATTCTGTAACATAATTACGTGCCGCGGATAAAATTTGTTCCTGGGTATCATTCATGTGGTGCGTTGTTTGATAAGTAAAAATATACCATGATAAAGAAGTTAATTCAAACTGAGTGCCCGCTTTGCCTGATAAGCATCGTTTGTGCTCTAACGTTACTGTCTGGCTGTGATCTTCAGAGTTATAATTCACCTTCAGGGTACGATCTTGAGCAACCCCAAAAATCTGAATTGGGAAAAGTTCTCAACGAAATCTCTGGTATCAGCTATAATTCCAATGATAGTTCATTACTGGCAATTGCAGACAGCAAAAAGAAAGTTTTCGAGATCAATCTTACTAAACAAAGGCTCAGGGATTATACCCAGGATATCATTGGTCCCGACCAGGATATTGAAGATATTGTTAATATGGAAACGGCTCTTTATCTGCTGAGCAGCAAAGGACTTATTTACGAAGTTCCGTTAAATAGCGGTAATGATACATCTCTTGTTCGTCCCTACCCCTTTTTCTCTACAGGCAAGAATGATTTTGAAACCATGTACTATGACAAAGATGCAAACGGACTCATCATTTTATGCAAGTCCTGCGAATCTGACAAAGGCTTTCAAAAAAGAAGCGCTTACCGCTTCGACCTGCAGTCAAAACAATTTGATACCACGGCCTATTATTCCATTAGTACCAATGAAGTAAAGGCCATGCTCAAGGATGAAGATGCCAAATTCGATCCTTCTGCTGGTCGAATCCACCCTTTAAATAATAAGCTCTATATACTTTCATCCGCAGGCCAGCTGCTGGTGATTGCCGATAAAAATGGCAAACCACTTGAAGCATTCAAATTAAACCCCGACGACCATCCTCAGGCAGAGGGCATTGCTTTTGCACCCAATGGTGACATGTATATTACCAATGAGGGCAAATATGGTTCACCAACCCTTCAGGTATTCAGGTACCAACAGGCTAAGAAAAAATAAACAGGCATCCATGAAACGATTTGTTATTTACTTACTTATTACACTATGCACGGTTACAGGTTTTTCCCAATTACCTGATACTACAGGCGTTCCCGATACCATCAACCAGCGCATTTTCCTTGTGGGTGATGCCGGTGAATTACAGGGAACAACCCATCCGGTTATGGACTGGCTTACCAAAAATGTAAACTGGGACGATGAGAAACATACGCTTCTCTTTCTTGGAGATAATATTTATCCCTATGGCCTGCCGCTGGAAGGCGACCCCACCTATGATATTTCAAAAAAGATCCTTGACTATCAGATCAATGTGGTAAAAGGTAAAAAGGCAAAATCTTATTTTATTCCTGGCAACCACGACTGGCGTAATGGAAAACAGGGCGGCTGGCAGCAGGTTTTAAATCAGCAGGATTATATTAATGGCCTGGAAGAAAAAAATATCGAGGCCTGGCCACACAATGGATGCCCGGGTCCTGTTGAAATTGAAGTAACCGATAAAGTGGTAATGGCCCTAATTGACAGTCAGTGGTTTTTGTATGTTCACGATAAGCCAGGTCCCGGTTCTAACTGCGACTCCAAAACACTTGAGGAATTTCAGGTTCAGCTGGCCGAAATTGCCAGAGCGCATCCCAATCAATTACTCATTGTTGCCATGCATCATCCGCCATATACCTATGGGGTACACGGTGGCGATTTTACCTGGAAGGATCACATATTTCCCCTAACGGCCATCCATCCCAAATTATACATTCCACTCCCGGTTCTGGGATCTGTTTATCCAATAACAAGAGGCATATTTGGTAATATCCAGGATGTAAGGCATCCGTTGTACAGAACCATGTCCAATACCATAATAGAAGCTATTAAGGACCATCCAAATCCTATTGTTGTGGCTGGTCACGACCATAGTCTTCAATATATCCTTAAGGACAGTATACCTTATGTTGTTAGCGGAGCTGGCGTGAAGTCAACAAGGGCTAAAGAAGCAGATGACCTTCTTTTCTCTGATCTTAACCTGGGCTTTTCTGTAATAGAAGTGTGGAACAGCGGAAAAGTAGACCTCAAATTTTACAATATTTATAGTCCCGGTTTTGAAACACCAACATTTTCAACTCCACTGAAATCGGTTGTACAGGTTACCAGGCAGGCTACTATGGATACTACCAGGCCTGTTTTTGATTCGGTGGTGGTAGTTGCCGCTAATCCGGAACTGGAAGCAGGCTGGTTTAAAAAGTTGCTGGTAGGTGAAAATTACAGGGATGAATGGACCCAGCCCATAAAAGTTGAAGTACTGGATCTTTCAAAAGAATATGGCGGACTTACACCAACCAAACAGGGTGGAGGTAAACAAACCAAGAGCTTAAGGGTGGAAGATAGCCTTGGAAGGGAATGGTCACTGCGTTCAGTTGAAAAAGATCCCACGGCTGCCATACCTCCTGATCTCAGGCAGACTTTTGTAAAAGATCTGGTAAGGGATGGCATTTCAGCTTCTTATCCTTACGGATCTCTCTCAATGGAAACCTTTTCAAAAGCTGCAGGTATTCCATATTTGAAAAACAGGTTGGTTTACCTTCCCGACGATCCCCGGCTTGACAGGTTCAGAGCTGACTTTAAAAATATGATCGCCCTGATGGAAGAAAGAGTGCCACCAGGCGTAGAAAAAACGGATAATACCGATGAAGTGGTGCTGAAAATGGCAAAAGACAATGATGACAGGGTGGACCAGAGGCGCGTATTAAAGGCAAGAATCCTTGATAATTTTGTTATGGACCTTGACCGTCATGAAGGACAGTGGGAATGGGCTACCAGGGATACGGGTAAAGGAAAGATATACTACCCCATTCCAAAAGACAGGGACCAGGTATTTTATACCAACCAGGGTCTCATTCCAAAATTTGCCAGAAAACCATGGTTTGCACCGGAACTTCAGGGATTCAGGGCCAACGCTATTAATATTAAAACCTTTAATAAGGCTGCACGCAATTTTGACAGGGCCTTCCTCAACCAGCTTACCGAAGAAGACTGGCGGAAACAGGTGGATAGTTTTCTGGTAACCATGACTGATGAGGTAATTGAAGAAGCATTGCACAAACAGCCTCCGGAAATTCATAAGTATTCAATGGATGATATCATCAGCACTTTGAAGGAAAGAAGGAAATACCTGGCCGGTGAAATGATGGAATACTACAGGTTTATTTCAAAAACGGTTACCGTAGTGGGATCCAACCAGCGGGAACTTTTTACCATACTCAAGAGTGATAATGGTTTTGTTAGGGTGAAAGTGAATAAAATTGATAAGGACAGTAATATTTCTTCGGTTATGTATGACCGTTTATTCGACCCTGAAGTTACCGATGAACTAAGATTGTATGGCCTGAATGATGACGACCGTTTTGAAATTTCCGGTGGACCAACTCCAATAAAAATAAGAGTGATAGGTGGTTCGGGTGACGATGTATTCACTAACACAGGCACAGGCAAGAGAATAAAGCTCTACGATGCTTCATTTGAAAAGAATGTGATCAATGGCGATTTTCGTGAGCATATAAAACCCGATCCGCAGGTAAACAGTTACAACCGGTTGAATTTTAAATATGATTTCTTCAACCCCGGATTCAGATTCGAATACAATATTGATGATGGATTATTTGTGGGATACGAGATCATGTATACCAAGCAGGGTTTCCGGAAAGAACCCCATGCCATGCGTCAGTATATTTCCGGAGCGCGTGCATTTAAAACAGGTTCCCTTCATTTCAAGTACCAGGCCGATTTTGTAGACGTGATCGGTACAAATGACCTGGTGATCGACGCAGATTTCAAGGCGCCGGTAAATGTTACCAACTTTTATGGCATTGGGAATGATACCCGGATAGATGAAAGTATTACGGATAAGGTTCAGTTTTACAGGGCGCGTTATAATATAATAAATGCATCTGCCTACCTGCGTAAGCAACTTCAGTCCTGGATGCGTATAAGTTACGGTCCCAGCTTCCAGAATTTCAATTTAGATTCTTCCGAGAATGTGGGACGCTATGTAACTTCTGCTTTCCCCGGTCTCAATAATTCGCAATTGTATGGTTCGAAATCTTACCTGGGTGCAGACTTCCGGCTGGATATCAATTCAAAAAATAACCAGGTCATTCCAACCCGTGGACTTTTACTGGATATAGGCGTGCGTCCCTTGTTTGGATTGAATTCACTTTCAAATAATGTGTTGCAAACGCATTTTGATATGCGTATCTATATGAGTCTTGCTTCCAGAACAAGGCTGGTGCTGGCAACAAGACTTGGCTGGGCAAAGAATTATGGGGATTACGAATTTCCACAGGCTATGTACCTTGGCCAGTCCGAAAACCTGAGAGGTTACCGTAAACAAAGATTTGCGGGAAGAAGCATGTTGTATAACAATACGGAATTAAGGGTAAGGTTATTTGATTTCAATACCTATTTATTCCCCGGTTCCTTTGGTATACTTGCTTTCAATGATGTAGGAAGAGTATGGGCTGATGGAGAAAAATCAACTGACTGGCACGTGGGATACGGAGGTGGAATATGGTTAGCTCCTATCAGAAGATTTGTAATAGCCGCCATGGTGGCACATTCCAAAGAAGAAAAACTAATGCCCAGAGTAACCTTTGGTTTCCAGTTCTGATAAAAGGAGGGGGGACATGCCACCGGCATGTCCCCCCTATGTCCATTAGCCATGCGTTATTTTCTCAGTAATTGTTCCGAAGTTGTTTTTGATAATTGAACCTTAGGAGTAATTTCCTCATCGAGGTTTATATCAACCCTTATTGCTTTCAGGCCGCTGATACCCTGGGTGTCTTCCAGTTCAAGGTGTTCAATGGTATCACCTAAAAGTTTTTCATTCTGTAAAAATTCAACATAGCTCAAATACTCTTCCAGCTCCTTTGTTTGGGAATACACTATAGCTACTGTACCCGGTTGGGTAAGCCTTTCTTCACTTTCCTTGAGATGAACTTTATCAATTCTTTTTTTAATGATCTCGTAACGGATGTTATACGCTCCGTCCACGTCGAACTTTCTTTCTTTCCTTCTGAAACTAATGGAAAGCGGGATGGAATGGGCAAGTATCAATTGAGTGGTTTGTAAGGGCAGGCTTAATCTTTTTTCCAGTGTATGTGCAATGCGGGCAGCCCTGGTCAGTAACCTTAGCTGCCATAGTTTGAGGTTGCGGACATACATTTCGTTAAAAGGTTTGTTTGGAGATAGCGACTGGCCTACATAAATATTGAATTCAATACCGTCTGTTATATACCGTTCAAAATAGTGAGGGTACACTTCCTGTGCATCTTTTTGTTCCTGGTCTACAAACCTGTCCAGTACATCGTTGATCCTGGTAATGCTTTCTTCAAAATCCCTCCTGTGATGATAAACCACTTTGCGTTGCGGGTCCAGCGCTGAAAAATATTGGTCAATCCATTTTTTTAATTCCGGTTTCGAATGACGTAGGTTTTTAAACATGGCATCCAGGTCATTATCCAGAAATTCATAGATCAATAATTCATCATCGGAAAGCAGGGAATCTGATACGGAGGCTATATATTTTTCAATACGGAAACTGGTTTCATGCAATAAAGGAAATTGCATGATCCTTGATGCCTTTTCAAGAACACCCTTTGCTAAATTCAATTGTTCCAGCAGGTCTAATTGAATGGAATGATTTCTTTCTGTAGATGAATTCCTTACATCGATGGCTGCGTATAAGGGAAATACATCATCAAAAGTTATGTTTGGCATTTTTGCCAGCTCACTCACCTGCCTGTGCTGCAAATAATTAAAAGCAGCTTCTGTAAATTTCCATTCAACCGCAGGCTGGATGGCGGTAAAATGTTCTTTGATCATCTTATCTACCTGCAATTCCATCGTTTCACCGCTTTTTTCAAGCGCCAGGGTAAATAACTGTATGGCAGGGTGAATACTTGCCAGGTGATGCAGCTGTAATTGTCCTGCTTTTATACTCACAATCTCAAGCATTCCAATTAAATGTCCTTTTTCAGTTGTAAGCGGACAAAGTATCAGGCTTTTTGCCCCCAGTTCATAATAATATTTTAGCAAACGGTTGTTTACAGTACTGGCAGAATTTAATATTTCGTACAGAATGCACTGGTTGTTTTCTTCAAATACCTGTTTGCATAGTTCACTGATCTCGTCCTTGGCTTTTATTACTTCATCAGTTTTGAATAACAGGCTGTTTTTGTAAAGAGCTTCGGTGTAGAGATAATACCCATTCATCTTAAAGAAAGGCGTAATGCCTATCTGTAAATTTTTTAAACCGATCAGGCTTTGAACATGTTGTTGCAATTCATCATAAACGGTAACATCAGAAAATGAATTGATATTAAGTAAAGCGGTTTTTATTTCAGTGATCACCTGCTCCTGTGTTACATCATTCACTTCAATTACTACAAGCCCTTCAAACTGGAAATTTTCCAGTGGCAGTATTTCTTTTAATTCTTCCAGGTCAAGTGTTTGCTGGGGAATAAAGTCCTTTGGCAGCGTGAAGTTTTCATTTATTTTTCTTACCTCAACGAACTGTGAATTCATTTTAAGATCATAATACCTGGTAAGACCGCTTTTATCCTTGTATTTATGAACTGAACTGACCATTGCAGGAACAGGATGATTATAAAATTTTGTAAGAAGAAGGCCATATGCATGGCTAACATTGTTCTTTCCAAGGTCTATGCTTGTTTGTTTATCGGACAGTGAAACGGTAGCGCTGTTCTTCAAAAACAATTCATTGAAAGCGGGTGAAGCATAAACAGTTTCCGGACTATATGGAAGTGCAATGGCATAAATACCCTGGTTGGAAGCGGTGGATGGTGGAAATATGGTAGATAAAAGCGTTTCTACCAGTTCTGAATCCTTTTCTACCAAAGAAAGATCCTTCATCGGTTGAAGCAATGCAGGTTTTGACTCAAGTTCGCTTATCAAACCCTGGTACAACCTCTTGGCGCCGGGTTTACCCTCCGCGATCATCTTTTTAAGTACTGCAACGAGAGGGGATAGTGATAATAAACTGGTGAATGGCATCTGGAAACTTTTTGGTGGAATATTAAATATGAAATATCGAACACTATGATGAATCAACCAACGAGCCAAAAAAGCAGGCCCGGCCAAAAAAAGCGGATAAGCGGCCGGGATCGAAAGAAGCTTTTAGGGTTCAATATGCACTCATTCAGGGCAGGTTCTGCATGAGAAGACCGGGATGGTATGCATAACCCTAAAACCATATATGCAAAAAGGAATGCGGATACCAAATGCATAATCCGGAACCGTTTGTCGTTCAGAAAGATGTGGTTTGACTTTACCCGAAGTTTATATATAAAGTTCCGGCCTTGCCCCAAAAACCGGATCCCGTGCTGGTAATAGACCATTTAAATACAGGTTGCTCGTTACATTAACCATGGGCAATAAATAGATCCTTCAGGCAGGTAGCCCAGTTACAAACGGACCATATTTTTTGCAAATTGATAAGTTTAATTAGAACCAGCTGCCTGCTTTTTTACAACACTGTGGTAATATTTACACACAGGCTTCAGGCCGCACTCAGAACATTTGGGATTTCTCGCAACACAGATGTACCGGCCATGGAGTATAAGCCAGTGATGAAATTTATGAACAAGCTCAGTGGGTATATATTTTACAAGCTGCAGTTCGGTTTGTAAAGGATTTTTTGCGTTCACCGTGAGGCCTATCCTGGCTGAAACCCTGAATACATGGGTATCTACAGCCATATTGGGTTGTTTGTCGATCACAGAAGTAATAACATTTGCTGTTTTCCTTCCAACACCGGGTAATTGAACCAGTTCCTGCACCGTCATGGGAATCTGGCCATGAAACTTTTCTGTTACAAGTTTAGCCATGCCCAGCAGGTGCCTTGATTTGTTTCCAGGAAAAGAAATGCTTTTGATGATGGCGAAAACATCATCATATAATGCGGAAGCAAGATGCTGTACCGTGGGGTATTGGGCAAAAAGGGCAGGTGTGGTCATGTTCACCCTTTTGTCGGTGCATTGAGCGGAAAGAATAACAGCAACCAGTAATTCGTAGGGGTTTCCGAAAATAAGTTCTGTTTCGGCTTCGGGTCTGGTTACTTTAAAATAATCTATAACGGCAAAGAATCTTTCTTTCCTTGTCATGGGTGGTTAGGTGAGAGATTGATCAACTTTTCAACTGGTCAGATATCAGCTAGTCAACTCCACACCACTACTTAATTACTTCCTGCTCCCTGCCGTGCCTCAAAATATTGAGAACAATTTCAGTACGGGGCGTTACAGTAATTGAATTAAGTCTTTCCATGGAAGTTTTGATAACAGCTAATTTTTCTCTTAGCGTCCAGTCTTCTTCCAGTGCTTTTTCAATGGCGATGGTGGCTTCAGTGGTTGTTTCCTTATACAAATAAAGAATCAGATCCTCTGGTGAATAATTGTGCATAATAACCAATGATTCGTAAATAATATACAACGGGTTCTTTCGACAAAATTGTCCGTTATTAAACGAATACTATTAAAATCTTATTGCATCGGGCAGCCTATTTCTTATTACTTAACTGGATGAGAAAGAGATCTTCATTATCTTTTTTCATCAGGTAGGTTTCCCTGGCAAACTTTTCAATAGCTGAAGCGTTGAATTGCAAGGCTTTAGAGATATTGCGATTTTCTTCGATCTGCCTGGCAAAATAAGCTTTGCTGGCTTTCATTTCTTTCAGTTCACGCTTCCTTTCCCATTGGGTAAACAGGTCGTTCCGGTCAAAAAAAAGCATCCAGACAACAAAACCCAGCGAAGCGAGGAGGAATTTATTTTTGAGAAAAGAGGGAATATGTGAAAGTAATTTCATTCTTCGTAAAATTATGGCTCCGGAAGCAAAATTCAAAGTAAACCCCCTCACTATTCAGTTAGATATTGTAAGCTCTGGTGCATTTATTATTCGTAATGCCACCTGCTTGGAACAAGATCATTTTAAAGTGAGGGCGTTTTTGTAACAAAAACTATTTTCCAAACTTCAGCTTTTTCCCAGGATACAATCCAGTAGTGCCTAACAATTCTTCGATCCTGATCAGTTGATTATATTTTGCCATCCTGTCTGTACGGGAGGCTGATCCTGTCTTGATCTGTCCGCAGTTCAAAGCTACTGCAAGATCGGCAATGGTTGTATCTTCTGTTTCGCCACTTCTATGGCTCATGATAGTATTGTATCCGTTATGCTGGGCAAGAGTAACTGCATTGATGGTTTCAGTAATGGTGCCGATCTGGTTCACCTTAACGAGCAAACCATTTGCAATGGATTGGTCAACGCCCTGCTTAATGCGTTTAACATTGGTTACAAAAAGATCATCACCCACCAGCTGCACTTTTTTGCCAATGGCTTCGGTAAGCATTTTCCATCCTTCCCAGTCATCTTCTGCCATTCCATCTTCTATGGAAATGATAGGATACTGATTCACCCATTTTTCCCAGTATTTTACCAGCTCCTCGCTGCTCAATGTTTTACCATCGCTTTTATGGAAAACATATTTGCCCTTTTTGTATAATTCACTGTTTGCTGCATCCATTGCAATGAATACCTGCGAACCTGCTTTATATCCAGCGGCATCAATAGCCGTGAGTACCGTTTCAATTGCTTCTTCATTAGAGCCAATATTGGGAGCAAAGCCACCCTCATCTCCTACATTGGTGCTGTATCCTTTTTTCTTTAATACGGTTTTTAAAGCATGGAAAATTTCAACCCCCCAGCGCAGGCCTTCGCTGAAAGATGCCGCTCCAACAGGCATTACCATAAATTCCTGGAAGTCAATTTTATTGTCGGCGTGGGCGCCTCCATTCAGGATATTCATCATAGGGACAGGCAGTGTTTTGGCATTGGTTCCTCCAATATAACGGAACAAAGGCAGCACAGATTCTTCAGCTGCAGCCTTTGCTACGGCCATACTAACCGCTAACATGGCATTGGCTCCCAATTTGCTTTTATTTTCTGTTCCGTCAAGCTGTATCATCAGCTCATCTATTCCTGCCTGGTCAGCAACATCGTATCCTTCAAGCTCCGGTGCAATGATATCATTTACATGCGACACAGCTTTTAAAACACCTTTTCCAACATATACGTTTTTGTCATTATCACGCAATTCCACCGCTTCATGTACACCGGTACTGGCACCACTTGGAACAGCAGCACGTCCAAACGCTCCGTCATCTGTAACTACGTCCACTTCAACTGTTGGATTACCCCTGCTATCCAGGATCTGTCTTGCAAAAATCTCAGCTATGTAACTCATTTTTTTAATTTATGATTTTTTTATTAATGGTTGATCCCATCTCGTACTAATTTGTCAGCGTTCTGAAAACTTCTTCCAGGCTTTGGTTTTCGCTTTGCAAAGAAACGATGTTGAGATTATGTTGCAAAGACAATTCAACTACCTGCTTTCGCACCAGTTCCGGCTCATCTGTGTCAAGTGTCCAGTTGTGCTTATCAGACATCCTGATATTTTTAACTGAAAGCAATGGTTCCAGCAGGGATCTGTCCACCACTTCTTTGAAGCTTACTTTTACAAGGTTGTTGTTTGATCTTTTCTGCAGATTGTGCAGCAGGTCATCTGCTACAATCTTCCCTTTATTGATAATGATCACTCTGTCGCAAATGGCTTCCACTTCCTGAAGTATGTGTGAAGAGAACAAAACCAGTTTCTGTCTGCCCTGCTCTTTAATTACATTCCTGATCTCGATGATCTGGTTTGGATCCAGGCCACTGGTTGGTTCATCAAGTATCAGCACTTCAGGGTCATGTATAAGGGCTGCCGCCAGTCCTACTCTTTGCTTATATCCTTTTGAAAGCTGCCCCAGCTTTTTTTTGCTTTCCCGTGCTAATCCGGTTAGTTCTATCACCTGCTCAATAGCCTTGTGTTTGCTAACGGTTTTATGAACATCGGCAATAAAGCCCAGGTATTCTTTTACATACATATCATAGTAGAGGGCATTTGATTCAGGCAGATAGCCGATCTTTTTCTTGGCATCAAGGGGGTGCTTTTTTACGTCCGTACCATTGACATCTATATTGCCCTGTGTTGGTTCAATATAGCCTGTGATCATCTTCATGGTGGTGGACTTACCTGCGCCATTGGGTCCCAGGAAGCCAACTATTTCACCCTGGTTAATGGAGAAAGAAATATCGTTGACAGCTTTCTGTTCACCATAGAGTTTGGTGAGATTTTTTACGGTAATGGACATGAAGCAAAGATAGCCAATAGCCATAAGCCATTGGCTATTGACTATTATACTCTTCCTTCCATGCATACCAGCCAAAAATGGTTAGCCCGGCGGCAATAGGCGTGAAGATGGTGATAATAATAATCCATGGGAGTGGTTGATTGATATCTGCTTTCAACGATGGATCAATATTCCTGAATGCACTTACCAGTAATAAAATAATGGCTGCCGGACCTAAAACCATCCATAAAAGCCCAAGCCAGCGTCTGATGCTGTTTAATTTTTTCATATCAGTCACTTACGTTTTTATCAATTTTATTTGAAAGGTATAACCCACCAATGATCACGCATATTATGGCCACACCTATCGGATACCATAAGCCTGTTAAATGATCTGAGCCCGGCAATGTAGTTAGTAACAATCCGATAAAAGGAACCAGTCCTCCAAATACACCATTGCCAATATGATAGGGTAAGGACATGGATGTATACCGGATCCTCGTGGGAAACATTTCAACAAGAAAAGCGGCAATGGGACCGTAAACCATCGTTACAAACAAAACCATTACGAAGATCAGTGCAATGATTTTCCATTTATCAACGGTATTTAAAATAATATGTTTTTTTGCCTTTCCTTCGCTCTGCATGCCTGTTGATTTCATTAGCGTTCCGTCTGCATATTCAATGGTAGTAGTTCCTGTGTTTTTCTCATTCAGAACATCTGTTGTATGGCGAACCGCTTCTTTCTGGTTTACATCAGATATCAGATACATTTCATGGAATATAGGCCTGTATAAGAATATCCCAAGCAGCATACCTGCCATCATAATGTTCTTTCTTCCCCATTTATCGGAAAGCCATCCGAAGAATACAAAGAATGGAGTGGCAATGGCCAGTGCTATCAGCAGAATGGTATTGGCCTGTTCGTATTCTATTGAACACTTTGTAAGCAAATAACTTTGTGCGAAAAACTGGCTTGTATACCAAATCACGCCCTGTCCCATGGTGGCACCGAACAAAGCAAGCAAAACCATTTTAAAATTAAGTTTTCGTCCAAAGCTTTCTTTCAAAGGGTTTGCTGAAGTTTTGCCTTCCGATTTCAGCTTTGAAAACAGGGGTGATTCCTTCATCTTCATCCGGATGAAGATGGAAACTATTACCAGCAAAATGGAAAGCAGGAAAGGATAACGCCATCCGTCTCCGTTGGTAAATTCCTCCACACCTGTTATTCTTCTTACAAGTAAGATCACTCCTAATGAAACAAATAAACCAAGTGTTGCCGTAGTTTGGATCCAGCTTGTAAAAAATCCTCTTCGTGATGCGGGTGAATGCTCTGCAACATAGGTGGCAGCGCCTCCATACTCACCGCCGAGGGCAAGACCCTGAAGCAATCTTAAGATCAGTACCAGTGCAGGTGCCCATGCTCCAATGGTGGCATATGATGGTACCAGCCCAATTAAAAAAGTAGATCCACCCATTAAGATAAGGGTAAGCAGGAAAGTATATTTTCTTCCGATGATATCTCCCAGTCTTCCAAAAAATAAAGCCCCGAAAGGCCTTACAATAAATCCGGCGGCAAAAGTTGCCAGTACGGATAACAGGGCGGTTGTTGGATTTTCCGAAGGGAAAAATTTGGCAGCTATAATGGTTGAAAGACTTCCGAAAATGTAAAAGTCATACCATTCTATCAATGTGCCTGCAGACGATGCTGTTATTACTTTCCAGATGCCCCGGGTGGAAGGCTCTTGCATGCGGTTTCGGTTTATTGATAAATATAGGAAGATGTCATGAAAGGAAAATTCATGAAGCATAAAAAGCCTGCCCTGATGAAGGGAGAGGCCATCGTGCATATAGAATTACCAGATTTCTTATTCGATCATCCCATGCCAACATCAATTCAGCCTGTCAGGTTTCATTAAATTTCCTTTCAACCTTTCTTTGAACTTTTCACCAAATAACTTTCCTTTCTCTCAGCCTGTCTCTTTTCATCTTAACTAATCAAAATCAAAAAAGTCGCCAAAGAATCCTTTCTTTTTCCTGTGCTTATAATGGGGATCATTTTTATAATAAGGATCTTTATAACCTTGCTGCGGAGGATAACCTTGTTGCGGTGGAACCTGTTTCCTGTCATCATATTTATCCTGTTCCGGGCTCATATAATCAGCAGATCTTTCAATGATCTTATCAAGTTCGCCACGGTCGAGCCAAACACCTCTGCATTTGGGACAATAATCTATTTCAATTCCCTGCCTGTCGGCCATTACAAGCGTTTCGTTACAATTTGGACATTGCATAAGCTTAAATTAATTGAAGTATATGATTCTCTAAAACAAAATATACCATTGCAAAATAAATAATCCTGCTCCGGCAAGATAGCCCAGTAAGGCTAACAGTGATATGTTTTTAACATACCAGAAAAAATCTATTTTTTCCAAACCCATCGCAGCAACACCGGCAGCAGAACCTATAATCAGGGCACTTCCGCCCGTTCCTGCACAATAGGCAAGGAATTCCCAGAAATAATGATCGGTTGGATACTGGTCCATGCTATACATGTGCTGTGCCGCTGCTACTAATGGAACATTATCTACAATTGCAGATAATAAACCAATCATTATGGTGATGAGTTTAATATTACCAATGCTTTCATTCATCCATATAGCCAGGCTGTTCAATACCCCCGTTGCCTGCAACGCCGCAATGCTCAACAATATTCCAAGGAAAAACAATACACTGGGTGTATCGATCTTTCGCAATGCATGATTTACCGATAACAAACCCTTTTCGGCTTCATCCTTTTCATGATGGATCAGTTCCGTTACAAGCCACATCAATCCCAGTCCAAATAAAATTCCCATATATGGCGGCAGGTTGGTAATTGCTTTAAATACCGGAACAAATAATAAACAACCAACACCCAGCCAGAAAATCAGGTTCCTGTTTTTCCCTGATCCTTTATTTTCATCATCGCTTACATTATCAGAAGGCACCTGAATATTGCCTTTCATTTTAAAGCTGATAAATGTAGTAGGTACCAGCAGGCATGCCAGGCTTGGAAGAAAGGTTTGCACTATTATAGCACCGGCTGTGATCTGTCCGCCTATCCAAAGCATTGTGGTAGTAACATCTCCTATAGGCGACCATGCACCACCGGCATTAGCGGCAATAATGATGAGGCCTGCAAACACTAGCCGTTCATTTTTTTGGGGTATCAGTTTTCTCAGGAGCGAGATCATTACTATGGTAGTGGTAAGGTTATCCAGCACGGCGGAAAGGAAAAAAGTAATGAAAGCGATCATCCAGACCAGCTTTCTTTTATTCTGGTTGTGAATCTTTTTTGTGATGATATCAAATCCGTCATGGGCATCAATCAGTTCCACTATGGTCATGGCACCCAAAAGAAAAAACAATATGCCTGCAATTTCTCCAAGGTGTTCCGTTAACTGCCCGGCTGCCATGTGGGAATCGCCTGATAATAATGCATATACCGACCAGCAAAAAACGCCTGTCAGTAAGGAGGTTGCTGCTTTATTTATTTTCAGGGCATGTTCAAACGCAATGGCGGCATAGCCGATGATGAAAATTACAGTTATGAAAATGATCATGTAGTTTCCGCTTGTTTAGGTGATGTCGGCCAGTTATATGCGGCATCAAAAATCGAAAAGATTTGTTTGTGATACACCGGGCCGGCAATCAGCTTAATGGGTCTGTACTGGTACCGGTACATTATAGATTGTCATATTCATAAACGGGATCGATATGTGTTCCTGCTTTTATATTGAATACGGGTTTAAGAATTCCATCTTTTAATCCATAAACCCATCCATGCAGATCCGGACGCTGTTCTTTCTTCCAGCATTTTTGGATAATGGTGGTCTTGGCAAGATTCAATACCTGTTCCTTTACATTTAGTTCCACAAGCCGCTCATTCCGGGCCTCTTCGTCCTTTATGCCATCCAGTTCTTCCCGGTGATGGCTGATCACATCTTTGATATTCCTGAGCCACATGTTCAGTACAGGTTTATAATCTATTTTAGTGTAGGCGGCTTTTATTCCTCCGCAACCGTAATGCCCGCACACAATTACATGCTTTACTTTTAGATGTGTAACCGCGAAATCCAACACAGACAACAGGTTTACATCTGTGTTCACAACCAGATTGGCTACGTTCCGGTGAACAAATATTTCCCCTGGTTGTGTTCCTGTGATCTGGTTGGCCGGAACGCGGCTGTCGCTGCAACCGATCCATAAAAATTCAGGTGTTTGTAAATGTGAAAGCCTTTCAAAATACTGAGGATCTTCCGAGATCATTTCCGAGGCCCAGGCTTTGTTTTCCAGTAATAATTTTTCGTATGATTGCATGATTGGTTTTTAAAAAGTTTTTAAAATTAATAAGCTTCTGCTTCAATTGCTGATTTTTCATGATTTAAGACCAGGCTTCGTCCGTTATTTTTCTTCAATTTAAGTTTGTTAAATCCCTGATCCTTTACTTTTGTCGTTTTCAATTCAACCATGATATGCTTTAAGTGGGCGTGCATCATAAAATCTTCTATCACTTCAATAATATCCTTATCAATAAAATCCGCCCGGCTTGCATCTATCAGAACAAATGAATGTTCCGGAACTTCTTCCAGTTTATTCTTAATGATCGGTTTATTTAAAAAGGAAACGTCCTTCCGTAAGCGGAACAGGTATTTATTACTATCATGAACAATAAATACGGATGTTTTAAAGTTGCTCCTGATCACAAAAAAGAGTCCGACAGCAATTCCAATTAAAACACCTGTAAGAAGATCGGTAAATAATATAGCGGTGATCGTAATTACAAATGGCGCGAACTGATCCCAGCCTTGTTTATAAAATGCTCTGAAAAGCGCAGGTTTTGCAAGTTTGTAACCGGTAAAGATCAATATGGCTGCCAGTGCCGATAATGGTATGAGGTTTACAATACCTGGTATCAAAGCAACAAACATCAAAAGGATCATACCATGATATATGGCTGACAACTTTGACTTGGCTCCTGCATTCACATTTGCAGATGATCTTACAATAACCGAGGTGATTGGCAACCCGCCTATCAAACCAGATAACATATTTCCAACGCCCTGTGCTTTTAATTCTCTTTCCTTATTGGTCACCCGTTGATATGTATCCAGGTCATCAATGGCTTCAATGCTCAATAAGGTTTCAAGACTTGCAACAAGTGCAAGCGTAATTCCCGCTATCCATACTTCTTTATTCATCATGCCGGTAAAATCCGGTGTAGTGAAAAACGAAATAAATTCATTGGTTGATTGCGCAATTGGAATATTCACCATCAGGTCCGTCCCTAGCGGTAATAAAGCCCCGCTGAACCTGAAAAATTCATTGATAACTATACCAAGAAGTACTACCATAAGTGGAGCTGGTATCAGTTTGATAAAACCATTTTTTCCTTTGAGCAGTTTTTCCCAGCCAAACTGGAATAGCAACCCGGTCACACCAATGATAACAGCAATGGGTGAGAGATAATTAAAAGCATTGATGATGCCGGAAAAGGTATTTTCGTTATTGGACTGGATAAATGACTCCTCACCCTGGTAGCTGCCATTATAACCAATCAAGTGCGGAAATTGTTTTAAAATCAGTATCAGTCCGATTGCAGCAAGCATGCCTTTGATAATACAGCTGGGAATGTAATCGCCAATAACCCCGGCCTTAATAAATCCGAGAACAATTTGTAGCATTCCGCAGATCATCACTGATAAAAGAAAGGTCTCAAAACTTGGGAGCTTGAGAATGGCAGCGCCCACTATGGCTGTTAATCCTGCTGCCGGACCACTTACACTCAGCTGCGATCCGCTTAAAGAACCTATAACTACACCTCCAATGATGCCGGAGATAATACCACTGAATAATGGCGCATTCGATGCCAGGGCTATACCCAGGCACAAAGGCAGGGCTACTAAAGCTACCACTATTGAAGAAGGGATATCCGATCCCATACTTCTCAGGTATACGTTTATTCTTCTCATATAATTGGTTTGAGAATGGTCAATAATAAATACAACTATGCATTGGCATCAGGGCCAATGATGAAATGAACATTAAAACCAATTATGCTTCCGGAGGCGGGGAAATAAGTTCGGGATGGAATTCGTAATAAAGATCGGAGGGATGACACTTGAAATATTTCTCGATCAGCAGTAAATGTTGTTCATTTTCATTATGATCGTGCAAATATTCCTCTGAAGCAGAACTAACGCTGCTTTCGTTTTTTTCTTCTGTGGTATTGGACAATGGATTAGTGGTATTGTCCTGTTGTTGGGAATGGTCAACGGATTTTTTAACCGTCTGGTTATAATCATTTACGTAAGGGAGACTTACTGTAAGCCATGCCAATGCCATTATCATGGTGATACATGATATAACAGTTCCAGGCTTTAAATGATGCTTCTTTCCACCCATAAAGTGGGCAAATTTAATTCATCAGAATTTTAAAGCATATATTAAATTATAAAAATAATTTATTGCGATCCCAGGTAAACACGCACTATTCTTTCTGTTTATGTTAAAATTGTAATGTCCAAATCATTTTCTTCTTTCGCTGAAATAAAATAAACCGGCACAGACAAATCATACCTACTTTAATTATAAATGATCAATTCAGTACATTTATCACAAACATTCATACATGGCGTATCCATACAAAATAAGTTCACTGGAAGAATATCATAAGGCCTATAAGAAAAGTGTTGATGCACCGGAAGAATTCTGGAGCCAGGTTGCTGAAAATTTTGAATGGAGAAAAAAATGGGATAAGGTGCTCGAATGGAACTTTAAAGAACCCCGGGTTGAATGGTTTATCAATGCCAAGCTAAATATCACTGAAAATTGTATTGACAGGCACCTGGCTAATTTGGGTGACAGGCCTGCCATAATATGGGAGCCCAACAACCCGGCCGACAGGGTTAGAGTGGTAACCTATAACCGTTTGCATAAAAGAGTTTGCCAGTTTGCACAGGTACTCAAAAATAACGGTGTAAAAAAAGGCGACAGGGTTTGTATTTATATGGGCATGGTTCCCGAACTGGTATACGCGGTACTGGGGTGTGCAAGGATTGGCGCTATACATAGTGTGATCTTTGGTGGGTTCTCGGCGCAAAGTATTGCCGACAGGCTTGAAGATGCAAAAGCTGAATATATAGTTACCTGCGATGGTGCATTCAGGGGTGAAAAAGTGATTCCTTTGAAAGATGTGATTGACGATGCTTTGATCGGCAACAAAACAGTAAAACGGGTGATCGTTTATACCCGCACCAGAACACCTGTATCCATGATCAAAGGAAGAGATGTGTGGTGGGAAGATGAAATGGAATATGCGGAAACGCAGGTAGAAAAAGATAATGTTGTTAGTTTTCCGGCAGTAGAAATGGATGCGGAAGATCCCTTGTTTATTCTTTACACATCAGGAAGTACGGGCAAACCAAAAGGTGTGGTACACAGCAGTGGGGGGTATATGGTATGGACAGCTTATTCATTCGTAAATGTTTTTCAATACAATCCTGGCGATATATTTTTTTGTACGGCGGATATAGGCTGGATAACCGGACATAGTTATATCGTTTACGGTCCACTTGCAGCTGGTGCTACTTCTGTAATGTTTGAAGGCGTGCCCACATGGCCCGATGCAGGACGGTTCTGGGATATAGTGGACAAGCATAAAGTAACTATTCTCTATACGGCTCCAACAGCCATCCGTTCTCTTATGGGATTTGGCCTGGAGCCTTTTAAGGGCAAAGACCTGTCCAGTTTAAAAATACTGGGAAGCGTAGGTGAACCTATAAATGAAGAGGCCTGGCACTGGTATGATGAACATGTTGGAAAAAATAAATGTCCGATAGTAGATACATGGTGGCAAACCGAAAACGGTGGTATTCTGATCTCGAACCTTGCGGGAATCACGCCATCGAAACCATCATTTGCCACCCTGCCACTGCCGGGCGTACAGCCTGTTCTGGTAGACGAAAACGGAAATGAGGTTTTGGGTAATCCTGCTGCAGGCAACCTTTGCATCAAAGCTCCCTGGCCTTCAATTATCAGAACCACTTATGGTGATCATGAAAGATGCAGGTTAAATTATTTTACGGCATATGAAAATTTATATTTTACAGGCGATGGCGCATTGCGTGATGAACAGGGGAATTACCGGATAACAGGAAGGGTGGATGATGTATTGAATGTAAGTGGCCATCGTATTGGAACCGCCGAGGTTGAAAATGCCATTAATATGCATTCCGGAGTAGTAGAAAGCGCAGTGGTAGGGTATCCGCATCATGTAAAGGGTCAGGGTATTTATGCCTTTGTTATTTTTCAAAGCCGGCATGAAGATGAGGAATTGACCAGGCGGGATATACTTCAAACCGTTTCAAGGATTATAGGGCCCATTGCCAAACCGGATAAAGTGCAATTTGTAAAAGGACTACCGAAAACCAGAAGCGGGAAGATCATGAGGAGAATACTTCGAAAGATAGCAGAAGGTGAGAACCATAATTTTGGTGATACCAGCACCCTGCTTGATCCTTCAGTAGTTGAAGAAATTGCCCATGGCAAACTATAGAAACAAATCCACTTTCGGCTTCTGGTGCAATCCAGTTACATTTGTCTCCTTTCTATGAACAAAACCAATACCGGAACTAAAAAATATCGTTACCTCCTGAAATGGATCTTTTGGGTTTTGCTGGCACAGCTGGTGTTGATCAATATCAGTGCAGCATTATATGCATACAAACTCACGCACTTCTATGAAGGAGCTCCCAGACATGCTTCTTCAAAAAATATTTTTAAAAAAACATGGAAGCTGTTTGTTGGGCCGAAATTCTATAAGAACACGGCCGAACCCGAACCCCCTTTCCCAATCCGGACCATCAGTTTAAAAACGGATAATGATATTTTAATTGATGCCTGGTACAGTACGATGGATTCATCCAGAACCTGTATTATTTTTTTCCATGGTATTACCGTAAATAAAAGCTATTATATCAGTGAGGCGGCCATGATGCGTCAAATGGGATATAATGTTATGCTTGTTGATTTAAGGGCACATGGAAGAAGCGGAGGTAATTCAAGCACATTTGGGATGAAAGAAACGGATGAAGTTCAGAAAGCCTACAACTGGGCGCTTGCGAATGGAAATGACCGCATTATATTATATGGAGGATCTTTAGGTGCTGCCATTTGCATAAAAGCGGTGGCTGAAAAAAAAGTACAACCTGCCGCCATTATCGCTGATATGCCTTTTGGCAGCCTGCACCATCATTTGGTAGCAAAGGCCAGTAATCTTGGTTTTCCATCCGAACCATTTGCAACGCTTGTTACAATGTGGATGGGTTTTGAAAAGGGATTCAATGGTTTTGATCACGATGTGTCTGATTATGCCAGGAAGGTTAATTGTCCGGCGCTCATACAATGGGGTGAAGAAGATAGCTATGTGAACCGGAAGGAGGTAATGGGTGTTTATCAAAACCTGGCATCTCCCATGAAAAAATTTGTTTCATATCCTCATGCTGATCATGAATCCCTGTTAAAGATTGATCCGGACGAATGGCAATACCAGATTCAGACTTTTATCAACTCACTTCCCTGATCTATTTCCTGATGGTAATTGGAGTGCCTATCGGAACATAACTATAAAGGTCTTCAACATCATCGTTTTTGAGTGAAATGCATCCATTTGTCCAGTTCTTAAAACGGTCGATCTGATAATCTTCATTAGGCCATGTACCGTGAATGCCAATACCGCCACCCGGGCTTGCAGAAGATGGGATCTCACCTCGCTTTTTTCTGGCATTGAATTTTGCAAGGCTTTCTTTTGTGGGATAATCAAGACCCAGGTAACGATCCCATTTATCATGCACTCTTTTATTCACTATTTTGAAGGTGCCTTCCGGTGTATTTTTATCGCCCTCCATTCTTTTGTCATCAAGCGAACTGTTTCCAAATACAACCGGGTAGGTGGCAAACCAGCCCTGCGTATCATATACATAAAGTTCATAACTTGATTTGTCAACAATGATACGTACCTGCCCAACCGGCTTGGAAGGATTATTTGCTCTTTTTGTTGCGATGGTAGAATTGGAATGCTTAACAGTTTTGCCGGCAGTTGTGATGGTGGTGTTATTCAGCGTTATGCTGCCCGTTAACAAACAGGATAAAACAATGGCGGTTTTCATAACTGAGGTGTTTAGCTGTTATCCATTGGGTAAACGAAATGGAAAATAAATTTATTTTCCAGTGTGAATATCTTTAACGTGTCTTTGTAAAAATATAAAACCCGCTGCAAAATACCAGCGGGTTTTATCAGGCAAAAGTTCAGGTATGTTTACCAGTTACTCAAACGAATACCTACGTTATATGGTGTTTGGTCAAGTCCTTTTTCCCACATGCTCTTCATTGCATAGGAACCATAGAGCTTTACGGGACCCAAAGCCAGCTCGCCGATGTATGAAAGTTTCCATTTGCGCAGGTCAAAATTGTCATGCACTTTCCACTTATTGTCATTGTCCTTGAACTTCTGGCGGGCAGAGTATAAATATCCGGCACTTACACCTCCACTGATCCCGAATCCTTTCTTCCTGTTAGGCGTGAAGTTGATATTCACCATCATTGGTACGGTAATATAATCTGCCGCAAGCTTGTTCTTCTTAATGCCTTCCAGTGAAGGATCAAGTATGATGCTTGTTGGATTTTTATTTAATCGAATGGTTTCATCATCAAACCTGTAGTTATTCAGTTCAAGACCGAGGCCGTATTTTAGGTTAACAACGTGTTTGATCACATTAAGCCTTTGCATAAAGAACCATACGTTCACATTCATTGATTTTGTTCTCAGGTCCAGGTTGTCTTTTGAAAATCCTGGTGCAAAAGCCTGCGCTTCAGGAGAGCCATAATTGGTCTGGTCGTGAAGATTGGCAAACCCAATATCAACTATTCCCCAATTGGTGCTGATGTTGGAAGGCTTTTTTTTCTTTTTATTGGAGATCACCACCTCTTCTTCCTTTCCGTTCCTGTCTTTCTTTTTAATGATGATCATTCCACCAATCCTGATGGTATCGGCCTTGTCCTGGGCCGTGCTATCCTGGGCAAAACTGGCCATGACTCCGCTTAATGCAATAATTGCAAGTAATAATTTTTTCATCTTTTCGAATTTGAAGTTTTGATTATTTAAGTTTTACGGCAACAACCCCGATCAGCAATTCTCCATCTGAGGTGGCATCGATCCCGGTTCTTTTTTCAATCAGTCTTGTAGCCTTGCGCAAAAAACCCTTAACTGACCCTTTAGTTTCATTGTTGCCTGCTATAACATTATTTTCTGTTGTAGCATTTGTATTGTTGTACGTTTCAGTGTCTGAAGAAGTTACAGGCAAATTGTTAAGAACAGAATTATCGCCTGAAATATCCAGGTGCCCCATGGTTAAACCTGGTTGCATGATATCAATTGGATTGATCTGTTTTTGTTGTTCACGGTGTACAACCACAGTTTCATTAGATGCAACCACATTTTGCAAAGGTTCATTTATGATCTCTGTTCTTTCAGTTTCTTTCAGTCCGGAATTCTTTTTTGGTTCAGGGTTTTTGGCCATCAAACTACCATTGTCCTTTTCTGCAATATTTAATGGAGGCATTTCATCCCTGGTATTATTCAGAGGCTGTGTAACGGATGACTTTTTTGGTGCATTGTTTTTTTGTATTGCAATAGTTGACGGATCCTGTGGATTATCAATTGATGTACCATTATAATAAAGCAAGCCCATAAAAGCTACCACCATAACAGCCGCAGCAGCGCTCATCCACACTTTCATTCCCACGATCCTTCTTTCTGTTCTGTGGTATAATTCTCTCTTGTCCGGATAAATGATTGTTTCGCCGGCATCCAGCTTTGCATTCAATAAAAGCTGGTGTTGGAGCTGGTAATTGCTATTTGAGCTCAATTCCAGTTCAACTATTTTCTTTTTATCAGCGCTCAATTCATCATCTATATATAATAACAGTTCTTCGTCAATTGTATTCAACTTCATGCTATCGGCAAGAAGATCTTCTTTGTTAATCACGAAAGTTTCAGCAGGCAATTTTGTGCCTGCAAGTATTTCAAACTCAGCCTGCAGATCGGGATGCTCAATAAGGAAAGCATCTACCTGCCTCATCTCTTCATTGCTCAGCTCATTGTCCATATATAACACAAAGAACTCCTCGTAATTGCCAAGGTGGATCATATGATGGTTATTATCGTTGTGTTTAAATGACATTTTCAACTTTTACTATGTAATCTTTTAATTGCAGGCGGGCCCGGTGCAGATATACTTTCACCTGGCTCTCGCTCAGATTCATGATCTGTCCGATCTCCTCATAACTGTATCCCTCATAATCTTTCAGCATTACCAGCGATCGCTGGGTCTCGCTCAGCCTTGCCAGTGCCTGCTGCAGAATTGCCCTGGTATTATTCACCTGCCGGTCGCTTACCCTTGTGTCTGCAGAAAATTCTTCTTTCAGGTAAACTCTTTTTGCTTTTCTCAGATGATCGATCATCTGATTATAAGCAACGGTAAACAAATAAGATTTGCTTTTGCTACCATCTACCTGGTCGCGGTTACGCCATAATTTTTCAAAAGCGCTTTGTACCACATCCCGGGCATCCTCTTCGTGGCGGAGGTTTTTTACAATGAACCTGTACACATTATCCGCGTACTGGGTCACACATTCGTTATATTCTTTTTCAGTCATAAACAGTTCAACAGAAGCTTGATACTACAGTAGTACGTACTTAGTGATCAAATGTTACAGCAAAGGAAGAAAATTTTTTAAGGAATGGAAATATATGAGGTAAACTGCCTTGAAACAGCGTCAATAAGGAGTTCGCCTTTTTCAGCAGGCCGGGATGAAGGTTCCTTGCAGTTTTCAGTGATCCTGCATACTTCGCGGGTTTTTTTATAAGCTACAATGGAAAAAGCAGAAAGGCTTAGGGTAAGGAAGGCCGATATTAAGAACCATTTGTTGAAAATAACCCTTCTCATGGTTTGGTTTTGATTGGTTAGACGAAGGTAACAGGGGGTATGTTACAGGAATGATAAAAAAAAGACCGGGGCCGGTGCCGGCAACCTTGGCCACCTCGTATCTCGTAGCGCTTACTTTATTAGATTTGCCCTATGAACGAAAAATTTATAACCAGGATACAGGCAGAACTGGATGAGATCAAAACATCCGGATTATATAAAAATGAAAGGGTGATCAGCTCTCCGCAGGGTGCAGAGATCACGGTAAACGGTGAAAAGGTGCTGAATTTTTGTGCAAACAATTACCTGGGTTTATCCTCCCATCCCAAAACCCTGGAAGCGGCGCATAAATATATTGACAGTCATGGTTATGGAATGAGCTCAGTGCGTTTTATCTGCGGCACACAGAACATTCATAAAGAACTGGAAAAAAAGCTGTCCGGCTTTCTTGGAACAGAGGATACGATCTTATATGTGGCAGCCTTTGATGCCAATGGCGGGGTGTTTGAACCCCTGTTCAATGAACAGGATGCCATTATCTCTGATGCGCTCAACCACGCCTCCATTATTGATGGCGTTCGGCTTTGCAAGGCCCAGCGCTACCGCTACGAGCATAACAATATGGAAGACCTGGAAGCCAGATTGAAAGAATCCTCACATCTGAGAAGCCGCATCATAGTGACCGATGGTGTTTTCAGCATGGACGGTACCATTGCAAAACTGGATGCGATCTGCAGCCTGGCCGATAAATATGATGCCATCGTAATGGTGGATGAAAGCCATGCTTCAGGATTTATGGGAAAAACAGGCCGGGGCACACACGAATACCACAATGTTATGGGCCGGATCGATTTAATTACCGGCACCCTGGGAAAGGCACTGGGCGGGGCTAGTGGTGGATTTACCAGTGGAAGAAAAGAGATCATTGATATACTCCGGCAGCGTAGCCGTCCTTATTTATTCTCCAATACGCTGGCGCCTTCCATTGCAGGGGCCAGCATAGCCGTTCTTGATCTGTTAAGTGAGAGCACTGAATTAAGGGATAAGCTGGAGAACAATACAAAGTACTTCCGTAAAAAAATGACAGATGCGGGCTTTGATATCAAGCCGGGTGAACATCCCATAGTTCCAATTATGCTGTATGATTCTGTACTGGCAGCCACCTTTGCCGACAAGCTCTTAAAGGAGGGTATTTATGTTATTGGATTCTTCTTCCCTGTAGTACCTAAAGGACAGGCCAGGATCCGTGTGCAGCTAAGTGCAGCACATGAAACGGAACACCTGGACAGGGCCATTAACGCATTTACAAAAATTGGTAATGAACTGGGAGTGGTAAAATAGCCAATAGCCAATGGCTATTGGCCATTGGTTATGATACTTTAAAGTCCAGCTTTTTGGCAACGGCTTTTAATTCTTCAGGCGACATATTATTTCCCTGCAACACCACCATCAGCCTGTCGTTTACAATATAGGTAAGCGTAGTGTGGTTTTGTTCCTTTCTATGATTCTCAATGGCACGTCCGCCATTGAAATCAATTGTTTTCGTGTATTCATTCTCGTTCTCCTGCTGAAAGTTCATGCCTGCCATGAAGGCGGTGGAGTAATACATGGCGCCCATTTCACCAGCGCAGTCAAAAAGCTGTATCTCCAGTCCTTTCTCCCGGTCTTTTTTGTAGTCGGCACTGGCATATGTATAGCCCATGGTGGCCGAAGCATTATAATTGCTTTGCTTTACTTCATCTATTTCTTCTGGCAACAAGGCTTTTAACTGTTCAATGGTAAGCGGCTTTAATTTTTTAAGTGCATCCATCTTTTGTTCCATTTCATCAGCAGCATTATTCATCCCTTTTACATCCACTTCTGTTTTGGTAATGGTGCCATCATCATTCTTTTCCGTTGTAGATATTTTTGTTTTGTCATTTCCACAGGCTCCAAATACAAAGGTCAGCAGGAGCAGAGCGTAAGTAATTTTTTTCATGCATAAAGTTTTTGGTGTATGTGTAGAATTCGATGTGTTTAAATTTAGTTTTAATAACTAGGAAAAACAAAAAAAGCCTTTTATTTTAGCCTTCTGCAATAAAGAAAGTAGTCTTCCGTTTTACCTCTGATGAACCATTTCTACCCAATCAGCCTTTGAACAACTTTAAACTTGTTCATTAATCCTTAAACAACGTACTTATGAAACGGATGCTTTTCATTTTCGGCATATTGGCCGTATTAATGGTTACAATCAGCTCTTGCGCAGCAACTAAAAGGGATTGCCAGGGCGTCAAAAAAACCAGGCTCTCCAATGGGATCTGGATCTGAATTCAGCCACATACATAATTTATCATAGCAATATCAACAGGTATTGCTTTTTTTGTTTTTATGAAGTATGCCATTTTTGTACTGATCTGTTTATCGGGATCAACCATTCTGCCTGCTCAGGATTTTCCGGCTACATTTTTGGGTCACTGGGAAGGCGATCTGGAATGGTTCCAGACGGGTAAAAAGACACCTCAGAAAGTGAATATGCAGTTATTTGTTGCACCTTCAGACAGTATCAATACATATACTTGGAAACTGGTTTATGGAGAAAAGAACCAGGATAGCCGGCCCTATTTAATAAAAGCAGCCGATTCTTCAAAAGTTCATTGGATAATAGATGAACGAAACGGCATCCTGCTGGACCATTACTGGACCGGCAATTGTTTAACAGGAGCCTTTACCGTTCAACAAACTACCATCATAAATAATTTCAGGGTTGAAGGAGATCAGTTGATTGTTGAGTTTTATGCTATTGCCGCAAAACCTGTAAGGATATCAGGTGGCAGTGGTGAAGAAGTGCCGGAGGTTAGCAGTTATGGAGTGAAATCCTACCAGAAAGCTGTTTTGAGAAAAAAGAAAGCCTGAACCAACTTTACGGGCACTTAACTTTACTAAAATTTTGATTGATGATAAGATACTTATATCTTTTATTACTGCCGGTTATCTTTTTGAAATGCTCACCTAATAATGTAGAAATCGACAATTCTCTTGGAAAGTATTTTGATGAGAATAATGTAAAAGGAACCTTTGCCCTGTTCAATAATGGTAATGGCATCTTCACCATTTATAATCTTGACCGGTATAAGGACAGTGCTTTTTCTCCCGCATCAACCTTCAAAATTGTGAACTCATTAATTGGCCTGCAAACCGGGGTCATCTCCAATGAAAACATGGTGATTAAATGGGATAGTATTGACCGCGGCATGCCGGAATGGAATAAGGACCTTACCATGTATGAAGCATTCAGGGTTTCAGCGGTGCCGTATTACCAGGAAATAGCAAGAAGGATAGGGAAAGATACCATGCAAAGATGGCTGGACTCCCTTTCTTATGGTTCCGAAAAAATAAAAACTAAGATCGATACTTTTTGGCTGGATAATTCGCTCACCATTACACCAGATGAACAACTGGGACTTGTAAAAAGGCTTTTTTTCAACCAGCTCCCTTTTCACCAGATCAATCAGGAAATAGTAAAGAAAGCTATGTTGTTTGAAAATAAACCTGAATACAGATTATCCTATAAAACCGGTTGGGTAAAGATCGATGATCCACAAAGGAAACATATTGGATGGATGGTTGGATGGATAGAAGAAAATGAGCATCCCTACTTTTTTGTATTGAACCTTGAATCTTCACAGGATGATTTTGATATGGTTACTGTGAGAATGAAGATCCTGAAAGATATACTGGCACAACTGGGTTTTATGAAGGGGAGTAAATAAACCTGAGGCCTGCACCATCTGTTTTTTTCTGTTTGTAATTTTTTATTAGCATCATTTTTGAACGGGAACAAAGATTCTTACGCAATTAAATTTGCGGCAGCTGAAAAATGAATTACCAATTTCAATATCCGGAAGCTTTATGGTTGCTATTATTGCTTCCTTTATTCCTGCTTATATATATCACGTACCGGTACTGGAAAAAAAACTCAATAAGAAAGATCGGGCATCCCGTGCTTGTAAGATCGCTATTTCCTTACTGGTCATCAGCAAAAAGCATTACAAAATTTTGTTTATTGATCATTGCTTTTGCTTTAGGGTGTGTAGCATTGGCCAATCCAAGAAAAGCAACAGCTTCGGGTGAGGTCAGAAAGGGGATCGATATCGTGATTGCTTTGGATGTGAGCAATAGTATGCTAGCCAGTGATGTTTCACCCGACCGGCTTACCAGGGCTAAGCAATTTGTATCAAAACTCATTGACGGACTGGAAGATGACCGTACCAGCCTTATTCTTTTTGCCGGCTATGGTTATATCCGTACACCATTGACATTTGATAAGGGTTCAACAAAATTATTTGTATCTGTAGCTGATCCCGCCGCTATAAGCCAGCAGGGAACGAACATCAGTGATGCGCTTAATAAAAGTCTTTTGGTTTTTGGTGATCAAACCGAAAGGTTCCGGTCCATTATCCTGATATCCGACGGGGAAACCCATGATGAAAATGCCATCGAAACCGCAAAAAGCCTTGCTGCCCGTGGCATCATGGTCAACACAATTGGAATAGGATCGGAAGCGGGAAGCACCGTTCCGGATTCAACGGGTAATCCAAAAAGAAACGAAGGACAGGTTGTTGTTTCTAAATTAAATGAACAGTTGTTAAGTGAAATGGCTGCTGCCACCAATGGTGTGTATATAAAACTGAGCAGCATTGATGCTGCGGTTGAAAAAATTGAAGCACAATTCTCCGGCATTGATAAAAAAGCGCTGGGCGACATTTCTACTTTTACCTACCAGCCTTTTTATGCCTGGTTTGCCCTGCCAATGCTTTTATTGCTTGTAACAGAAATATTTTTTCCTGACCGTAAAAAAACTCCTGCATGAAGTATATTACCATCATAGCATTCTGTTTTATTGCCAATCATGCTTTTTCCCAGGATCAGGAAACATACAAAGGCAATTTGCTTTATCTCCAGTCCCAATATGAAAGAGCGGAAGAAAAATACCGGGCTGCATTAAAAAAAGATTCTAATAATGTTGTTGCCAGATTTAATCTTGCCAATGCATTACACAAACAGAAAAAATATGATGAAGCTATCATCGTTAATGAAAAGGTGGTTGTACATGCAAATGATAAAAAAATAAAATCCGCCTCCTTTTATAACCAGGGTGTCAGCTATACTAAACTCAATAACCTGGAAGCCAGTATTGAGTCCTACAAAAAAGCGCTTCGCATCAATCCGGATGATCTGCAGGCCAGGGAAAATCTTCAAAAAGCCCTGCTTGAGCAAAAAAAAAGGCAACAACAGCAACAACAGCGGCCAAAATCCAAAATGAGCCAGAAGGAAGCAGAACAGAAACTTAAATTACTCCAGCAGAAAGAAAAACAGATCCAGGAAAGATTGCAGAACAAAGCCCGGCAGTCGGGATCAGCCCAGGGGCGCGACTGGTAGGGGTTGCAGCATTCAAACTTAAAGCGGTTAGAGGCAAAAGCCGGGAAACCATGGAGGCTAAACAAGGTTTTCCCCCGTTTATCTTAATCACTTTTCATTTTCATTCCTTAAGCTCCCATCCTTTTCACTCCTTTAACCTCCTGGATTCATATCTTGACTTAGCTTTGCCGATTATCGTAACTATGCAAAAAAGCGGTTATCCTACATATGCAGTTTTATTGTGAAAGCCTGACGGAGCGGAAACGGATCCTTACCAGAGAAGTAAAGGTTGGCGACCTGCTGCTTGGAAATTTTCATCCCATCAGGGTTCAGACCATGACCACTACCGATACAATGGATACCATTGGCACGGTGGAACAAACCATCCGTTGTATTGAAGCGGGTGCGGAACTGGTGCGCATAACCGCACCGTCCAAAAAAGAAGCGGAGAATTTATTGAATATTAAAAATGAATTAAATCGAAGGGGTTATCATACACCTCTTGTGGCGGATATTCATTTTACACCAAACGCTGCAGAGATTGCAGCCCGGATCATTGAAAAAGTAAGAGTAAATCCGGGTAATTATGTAGATAAGAAAAAATTTGAGCTGATTGAATATACGGATGTTGATTACCTCGAAGAAATTGAAAGGATCCGTGAGCGGTTT
This sequence comes from uncultured Chitinophagales bacterium, assembly GCA_946886475.1. The sequence goes on from CAMPIQ010000008.1 coordinate 36,601, forward strand.
ACTCCACTGGTAAATATTTGTAAAGAATATGGAACGGCTATGCGTATCGGCACCAATCACGGTTCGCTCAGCGACAGGATCATGAGCCGGTATGGCGATACGCCAATGGGAATGGTTGAAAGTGCCATGGAATTTTTACGCATTGCCCGAGATGAAAGCTATCACAATATTGTGCTTAGCATGAAAAGCAGTAATCCCCAGGTGATGGTGCAGGCTTACCGTTTGCTTGTGAAAACCATGTTCACTGAATTCGGGGAAGCCTATCCGCTGCACCTTGGCGTTACGGAAGCAGGCGATGGTGAAGATGGAAGGATCAAAAGTGCTATTGGCATTGGCACCCTGCTGGAAGATGGTCTTGGAGATACCATTCGCGTTTCTCTCACCGAAGATCCTGAACTGGAGATCCCGGTTTGCAAGGATATAGTAAAGCGGTACGAAATAAAACAAGCCGCAACGGACAACAGCGGATCCATTTCAAAAATACCTGCTGTTGACAGGCTTCCTTATTCCCCATTTGAATATAGAAGAAGGGAAAGTTTCCCGGTTGATAATATTGGTGGTGGCAAAGTGCCCATAGTAATTGCTGACCTGAGTAAACTGCAAACCATCACGCCCGGTGATCTGAAAAAAGTAGGTTATCATTATAACAAAACAACCGATAAGTGGAACATCAGTGATACTGCAGCTGATTATATTTTCACAGGTCACCATGTGTTGGATTTTTCACTTCCCGGAACTCTGAAAGTGATTGTTTATCCGGCCACATGGAGTATGGTTGCTGACAAGTCAAAATATTTTCCGATCTATGATGATTCGGGTTATGTAAAATCAGAAAGTAAGGGACCGGTGAATTTTGTGATGGTAGACTGTTATCATGAAAACACTATCATCAATGATTATAGTTTTCTTGAAAAGCTTTCTTCCGATCCTTCTGCGGTCATTTGCCTGAGCAGTCAGAATTCCCTGCCCTTTCATGCTGTGCGCCGGATTTTTATTGAACTAATGAACAGGAATATCAAAAATCCTGTTGTGATCATTGTTGACAGCAACTGGAATACAGCCGGTGAACACCTTATTCATTTCGCAACGGAAGCCGGAGCCCTCCTGCTTGATGGAATGGGAGATGGAATTTGCCTGGGTATGACCAATGAAAGTTATCGGCTTCAGCAATCAGTTTATTCAGACAAAAACACACCAGCTGACAATGGCGGTAAGGCAAAGACGGATGGTTTTGGAACATCGGGAAGAAATTATTTACAAAACACTTCAGTTGAGGAATTTATAAATAACACCGCCTTCAGCATTCTGCAGGCTACCAGAACAAGAATTTCAAAAACAGAATATATCAGCTGTCCAAGTTGTGGCAGAACACTTTTTGATTTGCAGGAAACCACAGCAAAGATCCGTGCGGTAACCCATCACCTGAAAGGCGTAAAGATCGCCATCATGGGATGCATTGTAAATGGTCCGGGTGAAATGGCGGATGCAGATTTTGGTTATGTAGGAAGCGGGCCTGGAAAGATCACCCTATATAAGGGGAAAGAAATTGTAAAGCGGAATGTGCCCAGCCAGGTTGCAGTTGAAGAATTGATAGGTCTTTTAAAAGAAAATGGGGTTTGGTTAGAGAAACCGGAAATGATATAGTATCATTCTTAAGCAACAGCTAAAATGTTTCCATTATTAATTTAATGATGTTGGCCTTAGTCTTAGTTTTGGCTTCACGAATATGAATAAATATTTCTGGCTGATCATTTCCTTTCTTGCCATCCTGGCAGACCTCATAGCCATTCAATGGAATGAATCTTACCGCTATTTTACAAAACCCATGATCGTAACTTCTCTGATCCTTTATTTTTTTTTACGTACTTCAGGTACCGGTAACTTTTTAAGATACGTGGTGCTGGCAGCGCTTGTTTTTTCTTTGGGAGGAGATGTATTACTGATGTTTGAAGGATCCGGGTCTTTATTTTTTTTGCTTGGATTATCATCTTTCCTGATTGCCCATGTTTTTTATATTGTAGCATTCAATTATCTGCGCAAACAGTATAACATTCCTTTCCACCCTGTTTTATTATTGCCTGTAATTGTATACTATACTTCACTGATTGTAATTCTGTATGGTGATTTAAACGAAATGCGCATACCCGTTATGATTTATGGATTGGTGATCAGTACCATGATGGTCCTGGCCCTGCATTTAAAAATAAGCAGGGTATTAATGATGGGCGCGTTGTTGTTTGTGATTTCAGATTCGGTTCTGGCCTTCAACAGGTTTTATAATCCCTGGGATGGTGCAGGTGTCTTGATTATGCTGACCTATGGCATGGCGCAGTTATTTCTTATTTACAGCCTCACCCGGTGTTTACTGGTTCCAGCCATATCCGGTAAGGTGGTAAAGCGTATGGATTAATAAATCAAATATGGAAGCAGGTAAATTTATTGAGACTGATTTTTTGGTAATAGGCTCGGGCATTGCAGGATTGACCTATGCTATCAAGGTTGCCCGGCATTGTCCGGACAAAAAGGTTACCATCATCACCAAGGCTTCTCCTGATGAAACCAATACCAAGTATGCACAGGGAGGTATTGCTGTGGTGAACGACCTGGAAAATGACAGTTTTGAAAAACATATCGTAGATACACTGGTGGCCGGTGACGGACTTTGTAACAGGGAAATTGTAGAGATAGTGGTGAAAGAAGGCCCGGCAAGGGTTCAGGAAATTATTGACTGGGGTGCCAAATTCGACAAGGATGCAGAAGGCGATTATAAGCTTGGTAGGGAAGGCGGCCATTCCGAATTCCGTATTCTCCACCATAAGGATGTTACAGGAATGGAAATGGAAAGAACGCTCCTTGAGGCTATAAGGCGGGCGCCGAATATTGAACTGGTTCATCATTGTTTTGTAATTGATATCATTACACAACACCATCTTGGTTACCTGGTAACTAAATCAACACCGGATGTAAATTGCTATGGTGTTTATGTTTTGAATTCAAAAAGTAACCGCATTGAAAAGATCCTTTCCAAAGTAACCATGCTGGCTACGGGTGGTAACGGACAGGTTTACAGAACCACTACCAATCCTTACATTGCTACAGGCGATGGTGTTGCCATGGTATACCGCGCCAAAGGACGGATCGAAAATATGGAGTTCATCCAGTTTCATCCCACAGCATTATACGAAGCGGGAAAAAGAGGTCAGGCCTTTCTTATTACTGAAGCGGTAAGGGGTGATGGGGGCATACTCCGTAATGTGAATGGAGAAGCCTTCATGGAAAAATATGACCAAAGAAAAGACCTGGCTCCCCGTGATATTGTGGCCCGTGCCATTGACAGTGAAATGAAGATATCAGGTACAGAGCATGTTTACCTCGATTGCCGGCATATGGACCTGAAAAAATTCATTGATCACTTCCCGAATATTTATGAAAAATGTTTATCTATTGGAATTGATGTGGCAAAGAATATGATTCCTGTTGCCCCTGCAGCCCATTATAGTTGCGGCGGAATAAAAACTGATGAATGGGGCAGGAGTTCTGTCAGGAATCTTTATGCCTGTGGTGAATGTGCAAGTACGGGTTTGCATGGAGCCAACCGGCTGGCCAGTAACTCCCTGCTCGAAGCCATGGTATTTGCACACCGGTGTTATGTAGATGCTGTAAACAAAATGGAAGACATGGAAGATCATCCGCCAATTCCTGACTGGAATGCAGAAGGAACTTCACAGCCTAAAGAAATGATCCTTATCACCCAAAGCTTTAAAGAACTTCAACAGGTAATGAGTGATTATGTAGGCATTGTAAGAAATAATGTGCGTTTGGAAAGAGCACTTAAGAGAATCGATCTCTTATACGAAGAAACGGAAGGTCTGTACCAGACCACAACAGTATCTCCCCATTTACTTGAGCTTCGCAATATGATCACAGTAGGCTATCTTATTGTGAAGGGTGCTGCATTCAGAAAGGAAAGCCGCGGTCTGCACTTCAACACCGACTATCCGGATCAATCTGCCCTGGTGCAGAATATCGTTTTGTAACAGGTAGGCTATCTTTGCGCAGTTTATGTACCATATAGTATTTGGCTTTCTTTATCTTATTTCACTGATGCCTTTGAAAGTTCTGTACCTGCTTTCCGATCTGGGCTTTTTTATCCTATACCATGTTGCAGGCTATAGAAAGAAAATTGTGTTTGAAAATCTTTCTTATGCATTTCCATCGATGGATCAAAAGCAAAAAACTAAGATCGCAGCCAGGTTTTACCGCAATTTCACGGACAACTGGATCGAGACCGTAAAACTGATCTCCATAAGTAAAGCATCGCTGAATAAGCGGATCACAGCAGATTTTGAGATTTTTCACCGTTTGTATGAAGGCGGGAAGGCCGCTCAGTTAAACCTGGGTCATTTTTTTAACTGGGAGATCATGACGCTTCATTGCGGCATCAATCAGCCTTATCCTTTTTTAACCGTCTACTATCCCCAAAGTAATCAGGTAATGGATAAACTGATGAAATATATCAGAAGCCGCTGGGGAAATCCTTTATTGGCCTCAACTAATATGGCCAGGGGCATCATCCCCTGGCGCAAGAAACAATATGTAGTGGCATTGGGTGCGGACCAAAGCACACCATATGTTGACAATGCTTACTGGCTTTACTTTCTCAACAGGCCCGCTGCTTTTGTAAAAGGACCGGAAAAATTTGCAAGAGGACATAATATACCGGTGGTAATGATGACCACTACCAAACCTAAACGGGGTCACTATCATTATCAATATTTTTTACTTGCAGATGATCCTAAATCATTGCCTGATGGAGAGCTGATCCGACGGTATGTAAAACACCTGGAAGAAAATATCAGGATCCAGCCTGAAATTTATTTATGGAGTCACAGGAGGTGGAAACATAACTGGACGGGCGAATACAAGGACCTCTGGGTTGATGAGGTCCCGGTGCCCGGATCCAATACAGCAGTATAAAAAATACGTTCCCAGGACGCTTAGTGATTTCTGTGTTCTTCACTGTTACGATGTGTAATCCCACCATGTAATTGATGTATTTTAGTAATACCAATACATGTACCGCTTAACCTATTCCATATTTTATATTTTATCATTATTGCCGTTTTGGGTATTACACCTGATCAGCGATGCATTTTACCTTATAGTATATCATCTGGTTGGATACCGGAAAAAAGTGGTAATGAATAACCTGGCCATTGCTTTTCCGCTAAAAACGGAAAAGGAAAGGGATAAAATCGCCAGGCAATTTTATCATAACCTGATCGATACTTTTATTGAGTCAACAAAAATGGTGTCAATATCCCGAGCGGTCCTGCATAAAAGGATCACGGCAAATTACGAAGTGATCAACGACCTGTATGCAAGCGGCAAAAATGTACAACTCCATTCAGGTCATTTTTTTAACTGGGAATTTGCCAATGCGGCCCTGGGAGATAAACTAACCTATCCTTTTGTAGGCGTATATATGCCCATCAGCAATAAAGTGTTCAATAAACTTTTTTATAAGATGCGGTCAAGGTTCGGGACAAAACTGATCGCATCAAACAATTTTAGAAATGGTTTTAGTGAATTTAAGGATAAGCAATATTGTCTGGCACTGGTTGGCGATCAGAACCCTGGTGATCTCAGTAAAGCTTTCTGGATAGATTTTTTTGGAAGAAAAACGCCGTTTATTAAAGGGTTGGAACTGGGAGCAAAAACAAATAATACTGCAGTTGTATTTTGTCATTTCTTCCCGGTAAAGAGGGGCTATTACCGGGCAGAACTTAAATTGTTAACAAAGGAAGCCGCATCTATGCGCGATGGTGAGATCACTATGCATTTCGTCCGTTTTATGGAAGAAAGCATACGCAAAAGCCCGGCAAATTATTTATGGAGCCACAGAAGGTGGAAACACCAGTTCAGAGATGAATTCCATGAGCAGGTTATAGATAATATACCTGACAGCGAAAAGATCAATGATCCTTATTTGAAAAGCATTAAATCTTAAGGTAATGCCCACCGTTATCAGGAGGCCCTTGATTAATTCAGCACTGATTTCTCTTTCTCAATGGAGATCCTGCTTTGCTCTTTGATCCTGGCCCAGCCACCAAGAACATTCCTGAGATTGTGAATTCCCTGACGTTTTAATAAAGACGCTGCAATTACACTCCGGTAACCACCTGCACAATGAACATAGATATTCTGGTCTTCTTCTAATTCAGCGAGATGAATCGGGTCTGTCATTTCGTCCAAAGGAAGACTCATGGCATTTTTTACATGTCCGTCTGCAAATTCTGCGGGTTTTCTCACATCAACCACAACTATTTTTTCATCAAACGGAAGATCCATAGCTAATTCATCTGCCTCCACATCAATGATCATATCAATTTCCTCACCTGCAGATTTCCATGATTCAAATCCACCCTTTACATATCCTTTTACTTTATTAAAACCAACCCTGGCAAGTCTAACAATAGCTTCTTTTTCTTTACCTTCTTCAGTTACAAGAAGCATATCCTCATTAAATGACAATAAACTACCTGCCCATTCCGCAAACCTTCCTTCCAGCCCAATAAAAATGGAACCTGGAATAAAGCCCTGGGTAAAAACATTTGCCGGACGTGTGTCTACAACAATCACTTCATTTTTCAACGCTTTTTTTAGTTCTTCAATACCCACTGGCTTTAATCCCTGCTCCAGTAAATGATTCAGGCTTTCATAACCTTCTTTATTGATCTGCGCGTTGATAGGAAAATATTGCGGAGGCGCAGCAAGTCCGTCTGTTACAGATTTAATAAAAATATCTTTTGACTGTGCCTGCAGGGCATAATTGCTTTGTTTTTCCTCTCCAATGGTACTGTAAGTATTGGGACCGAGGTTCTTTCCGCATGCACTTCCAGGTCCGTGTGCCGGGTAAACGATCACATGATCGGCCAGGGGCATAATTTTGTTATGAAGGCTTTCATACATCATGCCGGCAAGATCCTCCATGGTAAGATCAGCTCCTTTTTGTGCGAGGTCGGGGCGGCCAACATCACCAACAAAAAGCGTATCTCCTGTAAAAACGCAATGGTCCTTACCATTTTCATCTTTCAGAAGGTAACAGGTAGATTCCAGTGTATGTCCCGGTGTGTGCAGTACTTCAATAGTTACATCACCGATGTTGAACGATTCTCCATCATGGGCTACGTGAACATCGAATTTGGTTTCTGTACCCGGCCCGTATATGATGGTGGCGCCGGTGGCATTCGACAGATCAATGTGTCCGCTTACAAAGTCAGCGTGGAAATGCGTTTCGAAAATATATTTGATCCTGCTTTTTCTTTCTGAAGCCAGTTGAAGATAGGCGTCGATATCCCTGAGGGGGTCTACTATGGCAGCCTCACCATTGCTTTCAATATAATATGCTGCTTCACTGATGCATCCTGTATATAATTGCTTAATAAACATACAAATCCTTTAGCTGCAAAAATAAACTATTGCGGCCAGTGAATTGGCAGTATGAACAATCTCAGGATTATTTTAGCAAGTCGTGAACGATATTATGAACCTGATCAAGGCGGTCATAATTCACGGAGTAATAAATAAACTTGCCATCGCGTAATGTATTTACATATCCCGCTTTGCGTAAAATTGCCAGGTGCTGCGAAGCAACTGATTGTTCCAGGCGCAGCTTAACGTAGATCTCAGTAACGGTCATTTTACCATTCTGATGGATCAATTTCAGGATCTGCTGACGAAGCTTATGATTGATGGCTCTTAAGATAAGCGCAGCCTTCTTAAGTTGGATCACATCTATCCTCAACTCTGTGGAGGCAGATACGGTAGGTTCTAATAGTTCGTTTGTCATAGATATATCCTCTTGAGGTACAAATTTATAATTTGATAACGCTATTGCAAATCAAAATGGTATAAATACATGAATTTTACTAGGAATCTTTAACTACTGAGTAGAAATCCTTACCATAAAAGGGCTCAACGTAGGCTAAATCAGCCAGTTTTCCCTGTTTCAACATTAAGAAAGATAATTGGGATAAATGGGTGGCATCTGTTACCACCTCCCTGAAAATGGCTTTTGGATGCTGGATGAGCGGTTTAAATTTGATACTTCCATTGCCGAAAAAACAAATATTATTCAGATTTAAGAGGTCTGAAAAGCTGGCTCCGTCCAGTATCAGGTTGGTAGAGGGCATCTTTTCATTCAATTCATGATCAAACACGCCGGTAAATACTTCCATTCTCCTTGCATCGATCATAGGACAAAGCCATTCATCTTCCTGTTGCCTGGCTGAAATAGCCATTTGCATTAGAGTATTCACGGTGATCAGTGGAATGCCCAGACTGTAACATAATCCTTTTGCTGTGGCCATTCCTACCCTTAAGCCGGTATAGGAACCGGGTCCTGCACTTACAGCCACGGCTTCAAGCTGGATGAATTCTTTTTGATTGTCCTCTAGTAAACCCCTGATGGCAACGTGCAGCCAGGAAGAACTGTCTTTCGGTGAAGGATTGATACGGGAACCCAGTACAGCACCATTCCGGGACAGACAAATTGATGATGTTTCTACAGCCGTGTCAATATTCAAAATTAAACTCACGCCGCAAGTTACTGTTTAATAAAATCTCTATCATTCTTCCCGGAAAAGCTTAAGGGTGTGCTTTCAGAAATGGGTCTGCAACTAAGAAAATCAGAAATGGGATGCAGCAGGAAAGAAGTAAATGAAACAATGCCAATCAAAATAATTCAATAGGTATTATCAACGAATAATTCAATTCCTGGTGCCCAATTATATATGCTCCCAGCATGTTATTTTATTTGCCGGAGAAAGCCTACTGTACAGGAGGCCTTGCATCATCTTTTGTTGACCTGATAAGGCTGATGCCGGTAAAAAAGAAAATAGCGCCCAGTCCTCCATAAATCACCAGCGTTTTAATCTGGGTTTCTGTTCCGCTTGCGTCCATAAACAAACTGGCAAAATAAATGAGGCCTGCTATACCAAGTATGGTCAGAATGATCCCAAAGGTTCTTTTTACATTCATAATTCCGTTTTGCTTATGAATGCAAAAAAATTGCCAGCTGCTTAAATAAGGAAATAAATGCTCAATGTTTGAAATATCCCCAGATATCTGAATTGAGTTTTAACCCTGCCTGCAGATTCTCTGAAACAGGCAGAACAATGGCAGTATTGTTATTGTTGATGGTTGTTTTTGCAAAGACCGTTTTTAATGGGCCTGAAGTAAAGAACACCCTTTGTGCAGTAACGCTAAAGCGGTATTCTCCGATCTCATTACTTGTTGAAATTTTATACTGGTGTTCATCAAGTAATATGATATCACCCTTTTCCCATTTTACCTGGTTGGATTTTAAAATGGTTTCATACTTTCCAACCGGAAGTTCAGCCGCCTGTTTATCCTGCGACATGGTGGTACCTGCAAATAATAAAAAGAAGAAAAAGCTGAGTAAAATTTGTTTCATAGGGATCAGTTTATTCTCGCAAACAAGGTACAAATAATCTACTTAAAACCAATCGTAAGGAAACGAATTGCTACCCGGAAAATTACGATACGGGTTTATTCAAATTTCCTGTAAAGTGTAAATAGCACTTTCTTATCTGCCCCGGTTAAAATGTCATTTTTATCCTGCTGCAGGTATTTTCTTTTAAAGGCTTTGATCACTGCAATCGAATCTTTTACATCATAGCCAATGATCCGCAAAGCCTGGATATGATCAAAAGAAGGGGGTAACTCAACACCGGTGGTATCTGACCACCAGAGTCCGAATCCATGATCAGCAAGCGTTTTCCATGGAAAATTCACATTGGGATCCACTTTTCGGGTAGGTGCCATATCGGAATGACCAATGAAGTTGGCCGTTGGAATGCCATATGTTTTTTTTAAACCCGAAAGAAGTAACAATAATTTACTTATTTGTTCATCAGTAAAAACTTCTGTTCCATTATTATCTATTTCTATCCCAATAGAAGAAGAGTTGATATCGGTTGTGTTTCCCCATTTACCAATTCCTCCATGCCATGCACGCAGGTAATCGTTGAGCATGTGGTGAATGGTGCCATCCTTACAGATAACATAATGGGCACTTACCTGGCTCCGCGGCGTTGTAAATGTTTTCAGTGTTTGTTCGCAACTGTTTTGTGCTGTGTGATGGATGATAACAAAGTTGGGCTTGCGCAGGTTAAAATTGGTGGTTCCCACCCATGCGGCTGTTGAGAAACTGTCCTTTACTGGTGTTTCCCGGATGATTTTCGCCAACGCTCTTGCCTGCTTCTTATAAGCCTTATTGGTTGATGCGTATGGTTTCGGCTGGCATTTGGTTAATAATGTTGCGGAGATTATTAAAATGGTTAAGACCGGCAGGTATTGTTTCATGATCATTTCCTTCAATTGAAAATACAACCAATTTTTATTTCAATGGTTTGGTTTTTGTTGCAGATCTATAATTAAATACCAAAGCAAATGAAAAACCTGATTGAAGGAAAGAAGGTGGCAGTTTTAACCGAAAAGGGTTTTGAGGAAGTGGAACTTACACAACCGGTGGAAGCTTTAAAACAGGCTGGTGTAACCGTACATATTGTTTCTCCCCAACAGGTTATGGTACAGGCCTGGGATCATGACCACTGGAGCATTGAATTGCCTGTAGATAAAAATCTTAATGATGCCAATCCTGAAGATTATGATATGCTGCTGCTTCCAGGTGGTGTTTTGAATCCGGATAAATTAAGAATGAATAAAAATGCTGTTTCCTTCGCACAACATTTTATTGAACAGGCCAAACCAATAGCAGCCATTTGTCATGGTCCGCAATTGCTCATTGAAACCGGAATGCTGGACGGAAGAACAATGACCTCTTATCCCGGGATCAGAACAGATCTTGAAAATGCCGGGGTATTGTGGCAGGACCTCGAAGTGGTGGTGGACAATGGCCTGGTAACCAGCAGGAGTCCGGATGACCTTGACGTTTTTATTACAAAAATGTTAGAGGAACTTGGAGAAGGGCGGCATGATACTACCGGGCAGTATACTCATCATGATAAGAAATTTTAAAAAGATCCCGCAGCTGCGGGACCTTTTGTTACAACTAAGCCACCAACGAAAGTCATTCAAACAGGAGAGGTGATGCAGGTAAGGAAAATGTATTGATGGTTTCCCCTGTTCCGGAACTATTTTTTTTAATCAGTACCAGTTTTTCAACACTAAAGGTTTCATAAAAAGATTTGGCGGAAAATATACTGACGGCTTCTTCGTATACATGATCAGGCAGGCCGGAGGCTATAATCAGATGCGGCCTTACTGTAAACTGAATGGGTGGACATTCATTAGCAATGATAAATGAATTAAGCATGGATAAGGAGTTGATCAGTTTTTTCACGGGTTCTGCATCCTGTATCCTTAAGTAAATGGTATGGGGTGGAAAACTGCTGTAATTATTCAGTGACATGGAAAAACGAGGATGCAGATTGCAGATATTTTGAATCCACCTGAAAAGAGTTGCTTCCATTTCCTCCTTGATCATGAAATCTGCAATACAGATTTGAGGATGTAATGCTGATGGAAAGAATGCATCAACATCCCGGTGCGCATTTTTTATATTCTCGTGGGCCTCAGGTCCGGGAATGATCAATAAAGAATATTCGCCAAGATCATTTCTTCTTCCTGCATGCTTTATCGTGCCTGCCAATTGCATTGTTTGTTATTTTGCCGGTAAAATATTTAGCATAAATTTACTAAACAATTTAGCTAAAACAAATAAATGGATAATAATATTTTGGAGAAATCCGGACAGAAGGAACAGGTTAAAGCTCCTTTTTTTAAAGTAATGGAAGGGCATGCCGAAAATGGGATATTTCTGAAGGAACAATTGATAAAGAACAAGCCGGATACATTTTTTATGAGGGTGAACAGTAATGCCATGGCAGGTGCCGGCATTCAACAGGGCGATGTAGTGATTGTAGACAGGTTGGCCGAGCCGGTAAATGGTAAGATCATTATTGCCATGTTGGATGGGGAAATGCTGATCAGGCAATTAGAGATCCATCATTATAAAAAGCGTTTGCTCCCGGCCACAGACCAGTTGGCGCCAATTGACATTTCCGAATCGTCAGTTTTTACGGTATGGGGAGTGGTTACCTATGTGGTTCACAGTTTATGAAAGCGCTGTAAATGGGAGATCTTGCACCTCAGCCTGGCTTGTCATTTGTAATTATTTATGAAAAACTATGCCCGAGGGCCCGTCATTGATAATAGCAAAAGAGGCCATGCTGGTGTTCAGAGGTAAAAAGATCAGATCGGTAACCGGCAATTCGAAAATCGATCAGCAACGCCTGTTGAAAAAGAAATTAATTGATATAAGAACATGGGGCAAGCATCTCTTATTATGTTTTGATGATTTTGCCATTCGTATACATTTCCTGATGTTTGGCACATACAGGATCAATGAAAGGAAAGAAACGGTTCCCAGGTTAAGTCTTCAGTTTTCCAATGGAGAATTGAATTTTTATACCTGTGCTGTAAAATATATTGAAGGTTCGCCGGATGATCATTACGACTGGGCTGCTGATGTTCTTAGTGATGAATGGGATCCGAAAGCGGCCCGGAAGAAGATCAGGGCCGATCCTTCTGCTCTGGTAACGGATGTTTTGCTTGACCAGCATATTTTTTCCGGTGTTGGCAATATCATCAAGAACGAAGTATTGTACCGCATTAAACTTCATCCTGCCAATACAATTGGCGCCTTACCATCCAGGAAACTTTCTGAACTGATTCAACAGGCAAGGCAATACAGTTTTGATTTTCTTGAATGGAAAAAACAATTTGTTTTAAAAAAGCACTGGCTCGTTCACACCAAAAAAACCTGTATCAGGGATGGAAATAAAATCATTAAGGAATATTTGGGCGTTACCCGGCGAAGAACATTTTATTGCCCTGCATGCCAGAAAAAGTATAATGATTGACTACCCGCTAAAAAAATGCCTGCTCAGGACAGTATTTCATCTTTGAACCTGGTATTCTTATTTCCATTCCTTGTATTTATTTACTAAGCCTTTTGAGCCTTCAGCTCAATCAATTTCTTTTTCTCATTCTCAATCAATCTTAATTTTTCTTCCTGGTCTTTTTGATTCTCTTTAATATCTTTTTCAAGCTGGGCTTTTTTCTTTACCAGGTCATTTTCATTGTTTTTCAGCCGCTCAAATTTTTTCTCCTCTTCTTTAACCAGCGCTTCCTGTTCCTTTATGTCCAGATCAAGTTTATATTCCGCAGCTTTATCAACAAAGGCATTCATAAACCTTTTGGCAGCATTGTATATTTTATCATCGTCATTGGAAATGAAATATCCTTCTCCTTTTCCTACCAGCATATAAATGGTAGATTCCTCTTTTCTTTTTCTTTCATCTACCTTAAAATACAGATCAACACTATGTTCAAGACCCTGGAGTTGTACTTCTTTGAAGATATAAAAGCCATTCAGCTTATTCTGTTTCCAGAAAAATTTTCCTTTTGTTTCTGCATCGTACCCGGTCTCCTTTAGATTGGTTATAATAAATCCTTCGCAAACGTCTTCCAGATAAGGAAGGTTGATCATAAGTGCAGGCCGGTTTTTTTTATCGTAAGAAACTGAAGTAAATGAGGCCTGCGCCAGGGATATCATCCCAGTAAAACACAGGAGAGCAAGAGCAGTTAGTTTTTTCATAATACTGGCTGTTTTGGATCTGTAAATAAACAAACATTTTACTGAAGTTCTCTTATCAGTTTTTCTGGTACATAACTTCACCTGAGTAAATTCCATTAAATAATGAAGTGGCGTAGTCAACTTCCCTTCACAACGGTCAGGTTCCTCAATGGTTATACGAAAGTATGGATACACCCGGTTTTGCCATACCGGATCCATAAAACTGAAGCATTAAAGAAACTTCATCAAATGGTAGTAAAAGAGGTAAAGCTATTTTGGGAGATACCCGTCCTCTAAAGATGAAACGATGTATACAGTTCAGGTTATTTTAATTCTTCGAACTCACCCGTTTCTTTATTCTTACGCACATTACGGGCGTTAAAATAACGGCCATTCATTACAACATAAACTCCATTAGGAAGCGTTTGCACAAAAGCCAGGGCGCTACCCAGGTTAAATAATCCATCTGAAGATCCGAATTTATAGGGTATCATGGCTCCGGTAATCACCACTACCTTATCTTTTATTTTTTCTGATAATAACCTGGCGGTTTCGGACATGGTATCAGTGCCATGAGTGATGATGATCTTGTCTTCAGGGCTTTTCATGCAATGTTCAGCAATGAGTTCCCTGTCATCGCCGGTCATTTCCAGACTGTCAACCATCATGAGTGTTCTGAGTTCTACGGGTACAAGGTTCCGGCCCAGCTCCAGCATTTCCGGAAGATGTGAATCTTTAAAATATAACTGTCCGGTGAGTTCATTATATTCTTTATCGAATGTGCCACCAGTAATAAAAATGCGGATACTCATTTGTGAAAGATTGCCCTAAAATTAGGAGAAGTGTACTGAGTTGCTTTTGATTTTTTATTTCAACTCACAACCCATCAAAGAATGCGTGGTTGTGCCCGGATGATCATTACAAAATTATCTGGCATCCTGTTCCATTTTTATTCCGACAATATAACCAATGATAAATCCTGCAATGGTTCCAATAATGAGCGGGATATAGTTTCCGGAACTTGCAAAGAAACTGATAAGTAATCCAAATACGCTGAACAGGATACCCCACACTATTCTTCCTTTTGTACGCTGTTTTGAAGGGATGGCTGATGGTTTTCTGTATTCATGGTGGCCGGGACGTTTTCTACTTTGTGGCATGTTATGGTTTTTATCCTAAGGTATTTAAAAAATCAGTTGGCTCTATACAATATTCATTTTGCTGTGATTTAACTGCTGGTAGTATTATCTGAAATTTAAACTGTGATGGCTTGTTATTTAATCCGTGTCAGCAATGTCAATTGTCTTTTTGTCGGTTCAAAATAGTTTTCTTGGTTAAATTTGAATATGCATGACATACCCATAACCAATGAAGAGGAAGCAGCCGTTGCTATTTTATTTTCCAGTGTAATGGCAAATGGAAGAACCCTAAGCCAGTCGCAGATTGAACAATTATCAAGGATGCTGGTACTATCATCAAAATTTAAATCTCCTTCATTAAATGACCTTACCGTAAAAGCTTTGTCTGTTCAGGCCACGCATAATAGTAAGATCATTATTGAACATTGCGCCCCCCTAATTCAGCCTGATTTTACAGAAACACTATTTGCCATGTGTTGTGAATTGATGACGGCAGATGGAAAAGTAGACGAAAATGAAACTGAACTACTCGCTATGACCGCGCTTTACCTTGGAATGTCTGTTGAAAATATGAAAATGATCCTGGCAACTTATCTTATAAGAAACCGGTGGAATGTTCAGATCATTGAAAGTCAGGAATAAACACCAGGCGGTAAAAAATAAGTTATATGTGAATGATATATGTTTGGAAATTTTAAAAACAGAAGGGTAAAGGCTATTGCTTTTTACATTTCTACCTGGTATTTTTACGCGATAAGACCGTAAATTTACTAAGTAACCAAAACATATGCTCAGAGAGATCCTGACCCTCACCGTCAACAAGGTTCCAACCCAGTATTATATAAAATTCGGAAAGGACCGTCAACGATTTACTTTTCAACCTACATTAAAAAACAAAGAAGCTCCCGTATTTGTGATCATCATAAAAGAACAGGAATTGAAAATAGCGGGAGATATAGATGAAATCATGGCAGAGCAGGCAAAAGAAAAAGTAAGAGAAATTATTTCCAATTCAATCTTTGATAATTTCTAATCAAGTATTTCTTTAATTGTGCTTAATAGCTCATCAATGGAAACGTCATTTTTGAGCCAGACTGCTTTTTCTGAATCTTTATCAGTTCCGTATTGGTTCACATCATATAAAACAATTACCGGTGTTTTCATTACATCCTTTACTGCCTGGTATTCTTCCTGACCAAGAATGGTTAATGATGGTTTCAACCTTTTTGTTCTGTCAACAACCTCTTCTATAAGATTGGTAGCTTCTACCTTATAATTCCTGTGTAATAATGCAAGATAGATTCTTGAAAGTGTATTCAAATCCCTGTCTGCAATTAAGATCCTTGTCCGTTGTGCCATTGAGTTTTGGTTGCTTTGTCCTAAGTAGTAAGGGGCAAATGTAGGGCTCAAGGCGATGCATACCAATCGTATATGTACCTGCTGTTTTTACGTGCAGCAAAGAATTTCCTGAAATTAATTGTAGAGGCAGGTAATATCTATTGAATCCAGGTAAGGTTCGAGTGTTTCATCATCTTCAAATCCTTTCATGCCCTGGGTTGTATTGAACTTTAAGTTGTAGTATATCTCAACATAAAAATTATCGACCTGGTATAGAAAAATGGTGAAGTTTTTATAAAGCCTCTCTGCAAGGAAAATTCCCCGGTCGAGCAGGATCTCGGCCTGTTTTGTTTCGTTGAGGTTTGTAAAGGTGTCCAGTGTCATCCTGGCGGCAAGATAATTTGCCTTACTGAGTATTCAAATAAACTCTATGAAAAAAATAAAGCAGATTTAAAAGTTTTATTCACATGCTTCTTAAATATAATTTGTTTACGGTGATGCAAAACCGAAAAAATACCGGCCA
>CAMPIQ010000009.1 GCA_946886475.1 uncultured Chitinophagales bacterium
GTTCATAATTGCATTTTTCATAAAAGCTAAAAGAAAAAAAATATTATACAGACAGCACGCTCTCCATTATTTAAATTAATTGTTTTGTTATATGTTCTTTTTACAAGCATCAAGTGACTCAAAGATCTCACTCGTACTCTTTATAGGTACGCTTGGCATGCTTGTACTTACTATCGGACTGATCATGTTCATCATCTTTCACCAAAGAAAGGTGATCCGATACCAGCAAAGGCTTCAGCAACTGGAATATGAGCAGCAAAAAATTCTATTGAACGCTTCCATCCGTTTACAGGAAGAAGAGCGGCAGCGTCTTGCAGCCGATTTACATGATGATGCCGGCCCGCTGCTGGCAACCGCCCGTCTTTATTTAAATGAGAACCTGGTGAACCAGGATAAAACTACCCAGCTTCAGTCCATATTCCAGGCAAGACAGATCCTTGATGATACCATTCAGCTGATCCGTAACATCAGCCATAGCCTGATGCCTCCCACGCTCAAAAATTTTGGTCTGGAATCAGCAATCAATGATCTCTTCCAGAAGATCAGCGGATCGGGACAGATCAATGCAAGCAGCCGTTTTCATGAATACAAGGAAAGACTGAAACCGGAAAAAGAACTGATCATTTTCCGTGTAGTGCAGGAACTCGTTAATAACATTTTGAAACACAGCAATTCCAGTTTTATCCACCTTACACAGAATACACAAAACGGTTCCTGCCTCTTAAGGCTTCACCATGATGGACGTGGTATAGTTCAACAGGATTTTGAAAAACTCAATAAGAGTAATGTCGGACTTGGACTAAAAAATATCAGCAGCCGGTTGAAGGTTGCTCAGGGAAATATTCTGTTTGAAAAAGATACATCGCAGACCTATTATAAGGTAACAATTGAAATCCCCAGAGACGATCCGTACGAATCGTTGGCAGTTTAGTCCTAACTTTACGCATCTCAACGCATTATGGAAGTTATTAAAGTTGCAATAGCTGATGATCACAAAATTTTCCGGAAGGGAGTGATCCTTTCTCTGAGATCATTTACCAATATCAAATTCGTTCTGGAAGCGGAGAATGGTGATGAATTACTCAATGGAATTGCTGCAGCCGAGCCTGATGTGGTGTTGATGGACCTTAGAATGCCGCTCAAAGATGGTATTGAAACCACAAAAGTCCTGAGTAAACAATACCCTCATATTCATGTGATCGTTTTAAGCATGTATGAAGACGACCGTTTTGTTTCACACATGATGGAGAATGGAGCTAATGGCTACCTGCTCAAGAATGCCGAACCACAGGAGATCCGCCGTGCCATCATGGATGTGTTCGAAAAGGGATACTACCTTAATAATTTCGTGAACCGCATCCTTCTCAAAAAAGCACACGCCAAACAAAAAGTAATTCCTTCACTCAATAACGAGATCACGCTCACAGATAAGGAGAAGGATGTGCTCCGTTTCATCTGTATGGAATTCACCGCGCAGGAAATTGCCCAGAAAATGGAGATCAGTCCAAGAACGGTTGAAGCCATCAAAGACCGGCTAATGGAAAGGTTTGGCAGCAAGAATACAGCAGGACTGGTGTTTTTTGCAGTGAAGAATAATTTGGTAGATTGAGCCCCTTGTCGTCCTGAAGGGGGAGCTTAGATAAAACTGTATAAAAATTTACAAGGTCGTTTGCATACCTCGTCCATTACCCTGCGGGATGGCAAAGTCTGGTTTGGTTGCCTGTTACAATAGTAGCTGTTTATAATTAACGTCCAGATCCGCCTTAGAACAGATGACAGATTCAAGGGACCGGGATGATTTGGCGGCCGTTTACATTCGATATTCTTTTTCAGATCTTCATTTCTGGGATCTCACCTTCAACGATCAACTTACCTGCAGTCTTTGATTTAATTTCGTCCACACTTACACCGGGCGCTCTTTCCAAAAGCCTGAAACCATTTTCAGTTACATCAATTACCGCGAGTTCAGTAACGATCCTTTTTACACAACCCACACCAGTTAACGGTAAAGAACATTCGGGAAGTAATTTCGATTCACCTTTGGGGTTGGTATGCATCATGGCCACAATGATATTCCTGGCGCTGGCCACCAGGTCCATAGCACCTCCCATTCCTTTTACCATTTTGCCGGGTATCTTCCAGCTGGCAATATCTCCATTTTCACTTACTTCCATGGCTCCTAAAACAGTAAGGTCAATTTTACCTGCACGGATCATTCCAAAGCTTTCGGCACTGTCAAAGAAAGCACCACCAGGCAATATGGTCACCGTTTCTTTTCCGGCATTGATCAGGTCCGCATCCATTTCCTCTTCTGTAGGATAAGGTCCAATTCCCAGCATTCCATTCTCACTTTGTAACATAATGAACATACCCTCCGGAATATAATTAGCCACCAGCGTGGGGATGCCAATGCCAAGATTTACATACATACCGTCTTTTAATTCCTTTGCAATTCTTTTTGCAATTCCGAATTTATCTAAGGCCATGGTTGATTTGGGTTTAGGTTTAACGTTCTGATTTCTTAACCAGTAGCGGTGTTTTTAATGTCAATTTACATGTTCAAATCCGTCAGCAAATCAACTTGTCAATTCAGCCTCACTGTCTTCCTCTCTATCCTCTTTTCATAATTCACCCCCTGAAAGATCCTGTGCACATAAACACTGGCCACATGGATCTCATCCGGCTTCAGTTGTCCCGGCTCCACCAGCTCTTCTACTTCCACTATAGTGATATTGGCTGCCTTGGCCATTGATGTTGAAAAATTGCGGGTAGTTTTTCTGAAAACCAGGTTTCCATAGCTGTCGCCCTTCCAGGCTTTGATGATGGCATAATCTGCATGAAGTGCATGCTCCATCAGGTATTTCTTTCCATTGAACTCTCTAACTTCTTTGCCTTCCCCAACTTCAGTTCCAAAGCCGGCAGGAGTATAAAATGCGGGTATGCCCATGCCCGCCATTTGAATGCGGGTAGCCAGTGTGCCCTGCGGAATGAGGTCCACTTCCATTTCTCCACTAAGCAATTGTCTTTCAAATTCTGAATTCTCTCCTACATATGAACTCATCATTTTTTTGATCTGCTTTTTTTTCAATAACAGACCTAATCCAAAATCATCAACGCCTGCATTATTTGAAATGCAGGTAAGCCCTTTCACTTCTTTATCAACCAAAAAATTGATGCTGTTCTCAGGTATTCCGCATAAACCAAAACCTCCAAGCATAAGTATTGCACCATCGCTGATGTCGTGCAAAGCATCAGCGGCATTCTTGTAAACTTTATTCATACAGCTTAATTAGATTGCCTCAAAAATAAGGATACCGCAGCTATTCGCGTTTTAAGATCAATCCTTTCCTGGTACTGGAGGAATCAGCGGAAGCAATACCGGCAGTTGATGTATCATTTGAGGCAGGTTTTTTTCCTGGTGTATCCACCGGAAGATTTTGCAGCCGTTCGCCGTTACTGTATATAGAATCAAGTACCGGCTTTAATAAACCGGGATGTGCTTCATAATAGGCTTTGCTTTTGAGAAATTCCTTTTTGGAAATATCATGAATAAGAAAGATAGCTGAATACAGACTGTCCTGATTCTTTTCTCTATTGTAGGCTGTATCTGCAGTTGCCAGGTAATTTACCATTTCATCTGCCCTTAAGAGGTCCCAGTAAATGGATCCCATTTCCTCTTTTCCCAAAATTCCATCAGGCACTTCACTGCCGCACGAAAACATGATGAATGATGAAAAAAGGATGAATAGCTTTTTCATTTCAGTTCTTTATAATCACCTGCATTAGTGAGGTCAAGCTTCATCAGGTAATCCATGGCCCTTGTACGGGTTTCCGCATCTGCTTTACTGAAGATCTTTACCAGCTCATTGCTCTTGCCCTGGAAAAAGAATTGTATGATCATTGAATTAGGATTTTCGGAATTTACCGTGTTCATATAATTCAATGCATTCAGGATGCCGGCCCTTCCCTGTGCTTCATTATCATAGAACTGATCCAGCCCATTGCGGTAATAGGAATAAATGGCATCGTGCATCAGGGTAAACCTGCTGTCAACCAGTCCCTGTATAAGCCTGGAACGGTTTCTTAATCCATCAAAAGTTTTCCAGCCTTTGATATCGCCGGCTTCTGGTGCATTGTTCACAATGTTATTGGCTTTCTGAAAATAGAGGTCGCCGCCCCTGGGAGAAAATGAATCATAATCAAGGCCTATAATCAGGTTGGCATAAAATGCAAGAACTGCAGTTATGTTGGCAGCAAGCGCATCACTACCCTGAATCCTGTTCTCGTTGAATTCTATTGGCTGAAACTCTATGTATTTGAATTGCAGGGAGGCATCCTGAAAATTCACCAGCGGTGATTCGTAAGCAGTATTATAAACGGGCCTTGCTGCCTGAACTGTAAGGGTTCCTTTAAAAATATTATTTCCAACCGATTCTTCAATATTGATCAAAAAATTGCATTTGATCTTTTCCTGTGGCTGATAGCTGTCGTTTGTCCATTTACGGTTATTCAGAAAATTGGTCAACGAAGTTTGAAGTGTCTGAAAGATCTTTCTGTCTACCTGTGTACTGACCTTGCCGGCCATTACCGTAACCTTGGCCTGCAACTCCTGCGAGCCGGCCGCATGGCAGAGAAGAAAAAAAATAAATAGGACAACAAGGTTTTTCATTAGAGTTCAATTATGGAATCAACAATATCTTTTGCAATTTCTTTCTTGGATTTTAAACCAATCTCCTTTATTTCACCATTTTTAAACAACAGGGTAACTTTATTTGTGTCAAAGCCAAACCCTGCTCCCGTATCGTTCAGGGAATTTAGTACAACCAGGTCAGCATTTTTTTCATTTAACTTTTTTCTGGCATGTTCATACTCATGCTCAGTTTCCAAAGCAAAGCCTATCAGTTTTTGTTTTCCATTCTTGATCTTTCCCAGTCCGGCCAGTATATCCATTGTCCGCTGCAGGGTAATGGTCAGTTCCTCTCCGCTTTTTTTGATCTTATGTCCGGAAACTTCCCGTGGTGAATAGTCTGCAACGGCAGCTGCCATCACGGCTATGTCATAGTCGGTATGATCAAAACAATTCATGTACATTTCTTTTGCTGATATAACATGCACCAGGCTTATATTCCTGTTCCTGATTGTTAACTGTACCGGACCACTTATAAGTGTAACAAGGGCTCCCCGGCCGGCCATTTCTTCGGCAATGGCAAATCCCATTTTCCCGCTTGAGTGATTTCCGATAAAACGTACAGGGTCTATTGCTTCATAAGTAGGACCCGCTGTTACAAGTACTTTTTTATTTTTAAGTTGTTCTGAAGTAGTAAAAAAATGATGAACCTCAGCAAAGATCTCTTCCGGCTCTGCCATCCGGCCTTCACCAAATAACCCACTGGCCAGTTCACCGGTGCCCACCTGCAATACCATGCAACCATTTTTTTCTATGGTTTCCAGATTCATTTTTGTTGTAGCATGATTCCACATATCCTCGTCCATGGCAGGTGCTACCATTATCCTGCAGGTGGCAGAAAGATAAACCGCCATTAATAAATTATCGCACTGCCCGTAAGCCATTTTACTAAGGGTATTACAACTTAATGGGGTGATCAGCATCAGGTCGGCCCACCTTCCCAATTCAACATGGTTGGCCCAGCTGTTCTCATCAAACAGGCCAACAAGAACCGGATTTTTTGATAAGGTGGACAAAGTTAGAGCCGACACAAAATCGGTACTGGCAGGCGTCATGATAAGTTTTACTTCTGCGCCGTTCTTAATCAGCAGACGTACAAGCATAGGGATCTTATAGGCAGCAATACTACCGGTTACCCCGATCAATATTTTTTTCCCTTTCAGCACTGATACTAAAATAATATTTTATAAAGTAAAAACGATCCGCTTAAGGCGGATCGCTTACAATCTAATTGAAGAACCTTACTGAAACAGATCCTGCTCTTCGTTTCTGCGATAATATATTTTCTCGTCAATAAATTCCTGGGTGGCAAGTAATGCCGGATTGGGCATGCGCTCATAAGCTCTTGAAATTTCAATCTGCTCCTTATTTTCATGGATCTCTTCCAGAGAATCGGTGTGGCTGGCAAATTCTTCAAGCTTATTATGCAATTCCTCTTTCACTGAAATGTTGATCTGGTTTGCCCTTTTTGCAATTACGGCAATAGATTCATATAAATTCCCTGTTTTATTTTTCAGGCCATTTACATCCCTTGTCTCAATATTATTAGAGGTGCTTGTACTAAGCTGTCTTCTTAGCAGGCTCATTTGTAAAAGTTTTTAAGTTGTTTTGAGATTGGGTTAAATATTGTTCTACTTCTTTTGAAAACTGACTTTCGGGAAAGCGGTCAATAAATTCATTGCATTCTTCAACTACTTTCTCAAATCTTTCCGGTTTCTTTTCTTCAACACTCATTTGAGCAAACTCAAAATAAGACTTTATAGCCATCATTTTGTATTGATCTGCCTTATCCGAATCCGGAAAATTATTTAAAAGCGTATTAAAGGCCACTGCTGCTGCCCTGAATTGGCCGATATCATAATATAATTGTGCAGCCTGGTGGTCTTTGATCTCAAGTTTCCGACGGCAGATCTCAATTATTTCTGCTGCTTCCTTGTTTCTTGGAGATCCGGGATGGGTATTGATGAAGGTCTGCATCATACCCATGGCCTTAATGGTATTGGTCTGATCCAGTGAGGGCTTGGGCGATTGCTTATAAAAAGTATAGGCTCTCATATAATCCACCTCCTCAGCTTTTGAACTGTTGGGATAGATCTCCAAAAATGTTTTAAAAAGATTTTCCGCATTCAGGTAATCCTTCTGATAATAAGCAGTATAAGCATACTTATAATATATGTCCTCAAATTCAGGTGTACCCCTGTAAAAAGGCATTACATCTTCGTATAGCTGCTGGGCAAAATTGTATTTCTTCTTGGCATAGTACTGCTCGGCCATTTTAAGTTTATACTCATGGTCTTTGCTTTTCAGGATCTTATTAAATCCATTACAGCCAAGCATTAAAAAAGAAAGAAGAATCAGCGGAAGAAATTTCATAAAGGCTGGCAAAGTTAATCAGTTTAGGCAAATATTCCCGATTTATTGGAAGATCTGGTTGTCCGGGCCGTTAAGAATTGCTTAAAGATCGTGAGGCGGCAGGCGGCAGTCGGGCGTTCAAAGTTCAAAGTCTTTAGTCTGGAGCCTCGGAGTCGGGAGTCCTATCCGGGAAACTTTATACATCTATTAATAAATCCAACCCCAGGAATTCCTAGAGCCTCTCCTACAGTAGTTCACCGACTTTGAACTTTGAATTCATGACTCCTGACTCAAGACTCCTGACTCAAGACTCCTGACTCTAGACTCTGAACCAAAAAAAAGAGGCCGTCTTTTCAGACAGCCTCTTTTTACGATTTATTTCAAGTCCGGATTAACGTCCCAGACCCGGATTAGGAACTGTTGTTGGTAAACCAGCATCAGCATCAGTTGCAGCGCGGAAGTCAACAGTGTTGCAATCGCCACCTTCCTGACCAATCTGCCAGTAGAAACGATCCCTGGTGATACCTTCAGATTCAACCAGATAAGTGATCACTGAATTTACGCGATCCCAGCTTCTTTGTTGTTCAGCTTTAGTAGAAGAACAATAGCTGGTAACTACAATGCGGCACTCAGGGCTCTGACGCAGGCGTGCAGCTAAAGAAGCTAACAATGCCCTGTCATCATTATCCAGGTTAGCAGAACTTCCGGAGAAGCTTACACTTGGTAATGCACCTAACTGATTTGCGCATTCATTAGGAGGAGGAATTTTTGAGCAGCACTCAGGATCAGGACACTTACCAACACCATCAGCATCTACCGGCTGGCAATAGGTTGGAGTTATTTTCTCTTTATCACGGCTGTCAGGAACACCATCACCATCCGTATCAAGACTCACACCATGAGAGTCAACAGGCGTGTTGGCCGGAGTTTGCTCAAGGTCAAACTGGTCAGTTACACCATCACCATCTGCATCAGGCAGAACTGGTTTTGGAAGGATCATGTACTTAGGCTTGCGAATTTCCTGATATGCATAATCCAGAGGATTCTGCCACCACAATGGTTCAACAGCTTTAGATCCAAGGTTGATGTTCAAACCAACAGAGAAAAAGTTATACGTATCAAAGTTACGGGTCAATACAGGGTTGCCACCAACCTGCTCAGCCCATTGCTGACCATCCAGAAGATCATCATTGGTAAATGTGAAGCGGTTTTCAAGCGCCAGGTTTAACCTGTTGCTCAGCTTAAAGGCAACACCACCACCAAAATGTCCTACGGGCTTAAATGTCTTTCCAAAAAGTTTTGGACGGCGTACACCATGGTTTTCTGCAGGCGTTTCGTAAGAGTCATCCATTAAGTCATTAAGGTCATCTCTTACATCTTTCCTTGTTTCCCATGTACCCTGGGGTACCGTAGTGAAGTTATACTTTGCAGTACCATTAAGGGCATTAACCCTTGCTTCATAAATGGTGGCTCCGATACCTGCAAGTAAATAGAAGTTAACACCTGTCTTTGATTTATGGAAGCGGATGTTATTCAAAGTGAATACACCTTCCAAAGCCAGGTCATGTACATTGGTCTTGTAGTTGTAATTTACATAAGGGTCCACACCTGGAGTGTATCCATTGTTGATCCATGCCGGATTTCTCATGTAATTTCCTGAATGCAACCAGTTCAAACCTTTTGCGATACCATACATGTACTCTAAACGAGCAGAGAATACGTATCCAAAGGCTTTCCTGATGTGAGCGCCAAAACCAGGAGAAGGAAAACGGGAAGCCACATCGCCGCTGATGTTGAACGTACCAACTTTTAAACCTAATTCCCACTGGCTTCTAGGTTTTGCCGGATAATTTTCAACGCCTGCTTTGAAGTTGCTATACTGAGGCATTCTTTTGGAAGGGACCACGGACGAATCCATCACATCGTAACCGGTTCCTGTAGTCTGAGAGAAACCGTACGACGCCAACAGGCACAATAAACCTGTCAGAAAAGAGTACTTTTTGCTTGCCATAACTGTTGATTAAATTTTAAAACAATGTCCTAATCAGTGGCAAAAATATAACTTGACATACAATTACCAAACTTTTAAATTTTATTTCCAAGCAATTGTTCTGTTATTCATACATTTTTGCCAGCACCATTCGTGCAATTCTTGTACCACATGGTGCAAACTATTGGTTTGCAGTTGTAACTTTCCAGCTATTTACGAATGAAGCTACCCGTTAATTTAATTGAACATGAGCTCAGGGTCTTTGAAGAAAAGTTCAAAGGAGCTGTCAGGAGCAACGTTTCCATGCTGGACCGTATCATGCGGTATGTGGTAAAACGCAAGGGCAAGCAACTAAGACCCATGTTCGTTTTTCTTTCAGCAAAACTCTGTGGAGAGGTAAATGAATCAACTTACAGAGCAGCCTCATTAGTTGAACTCCTACATACAGCTACCCTTGTTCACGATGATGTTGTTGACGATTCCATGGAACGTAGAGGATTTTTCTCAGTTTATGCTTTATGGAAAAATAAAGCATCGGTGCTGGTAGGCGACTATTTATTGGCTAAAGGGCTATTACTTTCCCTGGATAACAATGATTTTCAGATATTAAAGTATCTCTCCGATGCTGTCAGGCAAATGAGCGAAGGTGAATTATTGCAGATGGAAAAATCACGTTCACTCAACCTGGATGAATCCACCTATTTTGAAATCATTACCAATAAAACCGCATCCCTGCTTGCGGCCGCCTGTGCCGCGGGCGCCTGGTCCACTTCACAAAATGAAGGGATGGCCCTGGACATGAAAAACTTCGGTGAAAAAGTTGGTATCGCATTCCAGATCAAGGATGACCTGTTTGATTATACCTCCCAGGATGTTGGAAAACCCACCGGTAATGATATAAAGGAAAAGAAACTTACCTTACCCCTCATCCATACCTTAAATAATGTAGATAAAGAAACAAGGCGAAAGATCATTTATATCATCAAAAATGAGAATACCCGTAAAAACAAGGTGAATTACATCATTGAAGTGGTAGAAAAAAACGGTGGAATTGAGTATGCAAAATCCAAAATGGAACTATATAAAAAAGAAGCTTTGCAATTATTAAGCACCTTCCCTGATTCGGATATCAGAAAAGGATTTGAAGACCTGGTAAATTTTGTTACAGATAGAAAATATTAAGTTGCCCCGAATGAGTGTTCAGAAACGCTGGAGGATACACCCCGTGGACCAGGGTAGGACAGATGCCTTATTTGCAGCACTTAAAGTGCACCCCGTTTTATGTAATATGCTGGTACAACGGGGAATTGACAGCTATGAAAAAGCAAAGTCCTATTTCCGGCCGGAGTTGAAGGATCTGCATGATCCCTTCCTGATGAAGGATATGGCAAAAGCCGTAAAAAGAATTTTTTCTGCATTCTCTGCAGGTGAAAAGATCCTGGTTTTTGGAGACTATGACGTAGATGGCACCACTTCAGTAGCCTGCATGTACCAGTTTCTTAAACAACATCATCCAGATACTGAATTTTATATTCCCCACAGGTACCGTGAAGGTTATGGTATCAGTAAGGCAGGTATTGATTTCGCAAAAGAAAACGGTTATACTCTTATTATTGCGCTTGACTGCGGCATCAAATCCGTTGAACTGATCCGTTATGCAAAAGACCTGGAAATTGATTTTATTGTATGCGATCACCACTTACCCGACGAGATATTACCCCCGGCCGTAGCCATCCTTAATCCCAGGCAACATGATTGCGCCTATCCATTTAAAGATCTATGTGGCTGCGGTGTGGGATTTAAACTGATATCGGCTTTATGCCAGGAAATGCGGTTACCCCCAACCGTTGCCTATGAATACCTGGATCTTGTGGCAACAGCGGTTGCTGCCGATATAGTTTCTATGACCGGCGAAAACAGGATACTTGCATATTATGGCCTGAAAAAAGCCAATAACAATCCCAATTTTGGAATTAAAGCGCTTAGTTTTTTAAGTGGTTATGGAAAAGAGATCCATATCACCAACCTGGTATTCATGATTGCACCCAGGGTAAATGCAGCCGGCAGAATGGATGATGCTAAAAAGGCAGTGATGATGTTTGTGGCGCCAACTTATGAAGAGTCGTTGAAGTGGGCGGAAGAACTTCATATAGATAATACCAACCGTAAAGAAGCTGATTCAACTATTACAGAAGAAGCCCTTGCACTTATAGAAAGCGATGAAATACTGATAAACAGGAAAAGCACGGTGTTGTTTCAGCCACACTGGCACAAGGGTGTAGTGGGTATAGTGGCATCCAGACTTATTGATCATTATTACCGGCCTACAATAATTCTTACACAAAGCGGCGATTATGTTGCCGGATCTGCAAGGAGTGTTCCGGGTTTCAATGTGTATGAAGCAGTTCACCAGTGCCGGGATCTTTTAATTGGATATGGCGGTCATTTTTATGCTGCCGGCATGACCATGGATAAAGGTAATGTAGAGGCTTTTTGCCGGAAATTTGAAGAAGTGGTGCAGTCTTCAATGCCCCCTGAACTTTTAATTCCGGAAATTGTAATTGATGCGGAGGTCACAATAACTGATCTTAAAAAGCCTTTCTATGATATCATCTGCCAGATGGAACCTTTCGGACCAGATAACCTGCGACCTGTTTTTGTGGCCAGAAAAGTATACAATACCGGATGGAGCAAGATCGTAAAAGAAAACCATATCAGGTTTGTACTTCAGCAGGGCGTAACCAAGATCACAGGTATCGGGTTCAATATGTCATCAAAATTTCCCCTGCTTGAGGCAGGCAAATCAATTGATATTGTATTCACCATTGATGAAAATGAATGGAACGGTGAGAAAAATCTTCAGATGAAGGTGATTGACTTCAGGATCAGTGAGTAAGTCGGCAAGGGCTTCAATAAGCCATTATCCGGGCCTTAGTACACCAGCCTTCCAGGATCCGGAAATCTATATAAATCTTCCCGTCATGCTGGTGCTCACTTTCTTCAGTCCCTCCGGAATTCCTTCATAAACCAGATCGCCTCCGTCAATACCTGCTTCCGGACCCAGGTCAATTACCCAGTCGGCACTTTTGATAACATCGGTATTGTGCTCAATCACAATAATGGAATGGCCCTGGTTGATCAGTGCATTAAATGAAGCAAGTAATTTTTTGATGTCGTGGAAATGAAGTCCGGTTGTAGGTTCATCAAAAATGAACAGGATCTTTCCGGCAGATTTTCCCTTACCAAGGAATGATGCCAGCTTTACCCTTTGGGCCTCACCACCGGAAAGCGTATCGGAAGACTGGCCAAGCTTTACATACCCCAGTCCCACTTCAGCAAGCGGATGGATAGAATTTGATATGGCCTTTTCATCTTTAAAGAATTCAATGGCTTCATCCACGCTCATGTTCAATACTTCAAAAACATTTTTTCCCTTGTATTGTATCTCCAGCACTTCTTCCTTGAATTTTTTACCATGGCAAACCTCACAGGTAAGGTGCACATCAGCAAGAAATTGCATTTCAACGATCTTCTCCCCTTCGCCCTTACAGGCATCGCATCTTCCCCCATCCACATTAAAAGAAAAATGTTTGGGTTGAAAGCCTCTCATCTTGCTCAGGGCCTGCGATGCAAAAAGATCCCTCATATGATCCCAGGCTTTTATATAGGTAACGGGATTACTCCTTGAAGATTTACCGATGGGGTTCTGGTCAACCATTTCTACCTGGGTAATTGATGTAACCGCGCCCCTGATGGCCCTGTGAAACCCAACCTTATCAACGGGATCACCCTGCATTTTTTTTAAGGCTGGGTATAAAATATGTTTGATGAGAGATGTTTTACCACTGCCGCTCACTCCACTTACCACACATAACAAATGAAGCGGAAAGGTTACTGTAATATCTTTAAGATTGTGCTGCCGTGCACCCTCAACAATGATGGCATCTGTCCATTTTCTAACTTTTACCGGTGGTTCTATCCTGTATTCACCGTTCAGGTATTTTCCGGTCAGGCTTTTTTCATTTTTGATGATCGCATCATAATTGCCGCTGGCAATTACCTCACCGCCAAGATGTGACGCAAGCGGGCCCATATCAATAATATGATCTGCTTCCCGCATCATCATCTCATCATGTTCAACCACCACCACGGTATTTCCCAGGTCTCTTAATTCTTTGAGTACCCTTATAAGATTGAAGGTATCCCGGGGATGTAAGCCTATGGATGGTTCGTCAAGTATGTAAAGTGAATTGGTAAGGTTACTTCCCAGACTTCGGGTTAACTGGATCCGCTGGCTTTCCCCGCCACTTAAAGTATTAGCCAGCCGGTTCAGGGTAAGATATCCCAATCCAACATTGAGCATGGTATCTATCCTGTGGTTGATCTCTATCAGTATCCTTTTGGAAACTTCTTTTTCATATGGGCTGAAATCTTTCGATACCTTATCAAACCAAACCCTGAGGTCCCTGATGGGCATTTCGCTCAGCGCTCCGATATGGTGACCATGCACTTTTACATACAGGGCTTCTTTTCTTAACCGGGAGCCGTGGCATTCCGGACAAAGTGTACGGCCCCTGTAACGACTCAGTATCACCCTGTATTGAACCTTATATAAATTCTGTTCAACCTCTTTAAAAAAATCATTGATACCATAAACATGCTGGTTGCCTTCCCATAAAATGCGGTATTGTTCCGCGCTCAGATCTGCAACGGGCTTATGAACCGGGAAATCAAATTTTCTGGCTGACCTTATAAAATCTTCTTTCCATTTGCCCAGCTTCTCACCCTTCCAGGGAGCAATGGCGCCTTCATAAACGCTTAATAATTTATTGGGGATCACCAGGTCTTCATCAATTCCAAGTACCTGCGAAAAGCCCTCGCAGGTAGGACAAGCTCCATAAGGATTATTAAAAGAAAACAGGTTGGGAGATGGTTCTTCAAAACTCAAACCATCCAATTCAAACCTGTTATTAAAATGAAGGATCTTTTCACTATCAACCTCAATATATACATCCCCTTCACCTTCATAAAACGCCGTACCTATTGAATCGGAAAGCCGGTGTTCATCATCTTCATCCAGTTGCTTTGTAACTACCCGGTCTATCAATACATATATATTCTCAGGATATTTAAATGCTTTTTTTAATTGTGCCGGGTCCTCGTTCAGTTCCTCAATACGGTAGGTCTCACCTGTTTCAATTGGATTTTCTTTCTGTGAGCGGGAAAAGGGCGAAGCATAAATTCGGCTGAAGCCTTTCTGCATTAAAATATTCAGTTCTTCTTTTATGTTACGGTTCCTGTGCTGTTTGAATGCTGCCAGCACAAATACCCTGCTTCCCGGTTTTAATTTACGGATGGCATCCAGTACATCCTTCACATCATCTTTTTTAACCACCCTTCCTGAAACCGGAGAATAGGTTCTGCCCGCCCTGGCAAATAACAGACGGAGGTAGTCATATATTTCAGTCATGCTGCCTACCGTACTCCGGGGCGTACGTGTTATTACTTTTTGTTCTATGGCAATGGCAGGCGCCAGCCCTTTAATATAATCCACGTCGGGTTTATCCATCCGGTTAAGAAACTGCCTCACATAGGCACTAAGGCTTTCAGCATAACGCCTTTGACCTTCAGCAAAAAGTGTATCAATGGTAAGCGAAGATTTTCCCGAACCTGAAACACCTGTAACCACTATCAGTTTATTCCTGGGGAAGCTGACATCAATATTCTTAAGATTATGAACCCTTGCACCTTTAATAAATATAGAATCATCTTTTACCGGAACGCTTACCTGGCTTTTATGCCTTGCTACCTTTTCTTTCATTTTTTATATCCCCATGCAAAAATAGGATTGTTTGCTAAATAGTTTAGCTGCTAAGGGTTAACACTTCTTTTGCAGAAAAATGGAGAATCGGTACAATAAATATTGTGTGAATTCAAAAAGAATTCTATTTTTATAGCACAATCCAAACTTGATAACCACATAAACTACTCTTCGCCTATAGCATAAACTCTACTCGATTTATTTATTTAATTGACGCTTTAGTTATCCATTATCCTTGTACCACTTAAACTGTAGGAGTTTATGAATTTATTATCCAAACTGTCCGATCACGAGTTGATTAACTCGTTTAATACCGGGAATGTAAACGCATTAGAGGTATTGGTATTGCGCCACAAAGACAAATTATTCACTTCCATCTTTTTTCTTGTGAAAGATAAATACCTGGCAGAAGACATTTTCCAGGATGTATTTATCAGGATCATTGATACCATCAGGAGCGGACGGTATACCGAGGAAGGTAAATTCCTGCCCTGGGCCATGCGCATTGCACATAACCTTTGCGTGGACCATTTCCGTAAAGTAAAAAGAACCCCTACCATCAAAAATTCCGAAGACCAGGATATATTTGAGGTATTGAACTTTGCTGATGATTGCGCTGAAACCAAAATGATCAAGAAGCAAAGCTATAACAGGGTGAAGGATATGCTCGACCTGTTACCCGAAGACCAGAGGGAAGTGATCATTCTTCGTCATTACGGAGATATGAGTTTCAAAGAAATTGCAGCTGTTACAGATTGCAGTATTAACACGGCACTGGGGAGAATGCGTTATGGATTGATTAATTTGCGCAAGATGATGATGCAAAAACAAATAGCTCTTTAAGCTGATAGCTAATTGCCAGAGGCTTCAAAATATGTCATTCTTATTCTCCCACTGCAAGCTTGCCGCGGTAGGTTGATTAAGAATGACGACTAATTAAAATGCTCCTTTCAAAGGAGCATTTTTTTATTGATACCTGTATAATACAATCAATTTATTTTCCCATTTGATTTACCACACCTTCCGAAACGCCTGTAAAACTGAATCCTCCATCATGGAAAAGATTTTGCATGGTCACATAACGGGAAAGATCGCTGAATAAGCCAACGCAATAATTTGCACAGGCTTCAGCGCTTGCATTACCCAACGGACTCATTTTTTCTGCATAATCCACGAAAGCATCAAATCCTTTTACTCCGCTACCTGCGGTTGTTCTTGTGGGTGATTGAGAAACTGTGTTCACCCTGATCTTCTTTTTAACTCCATAATGATAGCCAAAACTCCTTGCCACGCTTTCAAGCAGTGCTTTAGCATCGGCCATTTCATTGTAATCGGGAAATACTCTTTGTGCTGCAATGTATGTGAGGGCAACCACACTACCCCATTCATTGATGGCATCCATATCCCAGGCGGTTTTCAAAACCCTGTGCAGGCTCATAGCAGAAATATCAAGGGTTTTCTGATTCCATTCATAATTCATTTCTGTATAATGTTTCCCTTTGCGAACATTCAGACTCATACCTATTGAATGAAGTACAAAATCAACGCCTCCATTAAAATGTTTTTGTGATTCCTCAAATAATTTTTTGAGATCCTCCATATTGGTAACATCCGCACCAATTACTGGCGCCTGAACAGCTTCGGATAATTTATTGATCTCACCCATACGTAATGCAACAGGCGCATTTGTCAATACGATCTGCGCTCCCTGGGCATGACAGGCCAGCGCTGTTTTCCATGCAATTGATTTTTCATCCAGTGCTCCAAATATGATCCCTTTTTTTCCGGCTAAAAGATTATTTGACATGTCTATTGATTTTGGGTGTGTAAAAATAAAGGTTTATCCCTTCGGATAAAGAACATTGTAGGCTGATAACAATACTGATCAGTGAGAAATAATGCCTGTCCAGTTGTAGATCAAAAAACCAAGACCATACAAAATAAATAATGCGGATCCCATTCCGGGATTCATTGCAAATAAAAGCACAGATAAAATTCCCAGGCCTGCCAGACATACACCATACC
Organism: uncultured Chitinophagales bacterium; assembly: GCA_946886475.1. The sequence goes on from CAMPIQ010000009.1 coordinate 16,876, forward strand.
ATTCTCTCCACCCCTGTGCAGCTGTAATCGGATATTTTATATTTCCCAGAGGGAGCGCTAAAGAAAGACAGATCATTCCGGCAAAAAATAATCCATCCGCATAATCAGTCTGATCTGCAATTGATGTAAATGAAGACAATCCCATAATGGATATGCCTATCATCATTACGGTAACAACATTTATGGCAGACCATTTCTCACCCGCGCTGAGCGCATATTTTCCGGTTGGATGAAATAAAAGGATAAAGTTGGCAATTGAACCTATTGTCCAGGAAGTAACTATAATAAGGATGTAGGTAGCTATAAGGATCCAGGTAAGCTCACTTGTATTACCAGCATTAGAAATACCAATAAGTATCCTGAAAGCAACATATAAAAGTATTGGAAGTACAGCCTGCAATTTGCGTCCTTTATTATTGATCCAGAAACTATATTGCAATAACCATTTGTAAGGAAGTATCCTTGACTTCATGGCTTCTTTCATGCCTGAACGTGCATTTTCAAAATCAGGATCGATCCTTAATGCTTCCCTGAAATGGTGCAGGGCCTTTTTATGGTTTCCCCGTTCCAGCAAATTCCAACCCACCACTGTATGCGTAACCTCATTATCAGGGTCGTGCGCTAATGTGGAATCCATTGTTTTGAATGCTTCATCAATCCGTTTTAATTTATTTAAAGCAATTGACCTCGCATTTAAACAGGTTATATTATTGGGGTCAAGCGCCAAACCACTGTTGGAAGTATCAAGCGCTCTTTCAAAATGCTTCTGGTCTATCAGAACCAGGGAGAGCAGTCCAAAGTATTCTGCATTGAGTGGATCTATCTCAATAGCCTTATTCAAATTGGTTTCTGCAATCAGGTTTTCATCTTTATGATAATATCCAAATCCCAATAAATAAAAAAAGAAACTGTTATTGGGGTCAATGGCTAATGCCCTGGAGACAATCCGGATACCTTCATCAATTTGTTTATTATTCATATAGCATCTGCCCATTAATGCTAAAGCATCTGCATTGTCCGGTTCCTTTTCAAGCGCCTGCTTTATCATTTTCTCCGCATCCTTAAAGCGGCCCTGTTCCATTAGGATATCGCCTCTTTCCAAAAGCATTTCAACTTCCATTGTCTATTTTTTTATTTTCAGGTATCTGAGAATATCATCATACAGCCCCGATTCATTCGAATAAAGGGCATAATTTCTTGCCGTTGAGAACCATTCCAGGGTTGTAGGCCTGTGTTGTTTTATTGCTGCCATCAATATTTTTGTATCTACTGCCTGCACCTCTCCTTTAGCCATAGACTCTCTTAATTTTTCCTCTATGGCAATATCAACTACTGCTTTTAAATCTGCACCGGAATAATCAGCGGTTGACCTGGCAATTTTTCCAAAATCAATTTCACCTGCAGGTTTGTCCTTCAGAAGACTAATTAAAATTTCTTCCCGGGCAGAAACGTCGGGTGGTTCAACAAATATGATCCGGTCGAATCTTCCCGGCCTTCTGAATGCGGCATCAACGCTCCATGGCGCGTTGGTAGCAGCAAGTATCAGTACGCCATCATTATCTGATCCTACATTATCCATTTCACTGAGAAACTGGTTGATGACATGGCGCATGGCAGATTGCTTTAAGTCATTTCTGCTGGCACCCATGGCATCAACTTCATCAAAAAATAAAACACAGGGCTTGTTTCGCCTTGCCAGTTCGAAGATATCGTGAAGATTTTTTTCACTATTCCCAATCCACATATCAAGAATATCATGGAGCCCAATATTGATAAATCTGGAATTGATCTCACCGGCAGTTGCCTTGGCAATGTAGGTTTTACCGCATCCCGGAGGACCATATAATAAAATGCCACCTCCAGTTTTTTTACCGAAAGCTTTGTACAGACCGGGATTATTGAGCGGCTGAATAATTTTAATGGAAATTTCATCTTTAACCTTTTTCATTCCACCAACATCACTGAACCTTTCAACGGGTTTTTCAAGAAAAAATCTGGAATGGCCTTCTTCCTGGTCTTCTTCAGTGGAAACAGGTGCGGAAGGAACCCTTAATATTCCATCTAACTCTTCATCTGAAAAGTGAGGATTACCCAGAAGCACCTGTTTGTAAATGCCCATTGCTTCAGAAATTTCATTTCCCTTCACAAGACATTTAATATAAAGCACCTTCTGCTGATCATCCAGATCATCATACAATTGTTCGTAAACAATTGAAGCTGCAGAATATTTTTTTAAATGGTAATAGCACTCCGCCAAACCCAGTTGGGCCTTTTTATTTCCATAACTTTTCTCCAGTATTTTATGGAATTGCTTTTCTGCTTCTGCATACATTTTTGCATTCAGCATCATTTGTGCAACGTGAAGCCTGAGGGGAACATTATCAGGTGATAACTCCAGCGCTTCCAGTAAGTCTTTAATTGCCTGGCTCATTACAGATCCAAAATATTATTTGATTTTTTAAACTCCTAATTCATCACCATTTCCCTTGCATTTTCCAGCGCAGCCGCTGTAGGCTTTTCGCCACTCAACATTTTGGCAATTGCAACTATTCTTTCATCAGTACTCAATAAACGCACGCCGGTAGTAATGGTATGATCCTTTACCGTTTTGTAAACCAGGAAATGCGCATCGGCCTTTCCTGCCATCTGTGGCTGGTGTGTAATGCAGATCACCTGCCGGGCCATGGCAAGGTCTTTCATAATCACGCCCACCTGTTTGGCTGCTTCACCTGAAATGCCTGTATCTATTTCATCGAAGATGAGGGTGGGAAGGTCCATTGACCGGGCAACAAGTGATTTAATGCAAAGCATCAAACGGCTCAACTCTCCTCCGCTTGCCACTTTTCTCAACGGTTGAAGCTGGTTGGTTTTATTCGCATCAAATAAAAATTCAATTCTGTCACTGCCGGTTGAGCCCAGCTGGGTTGCATGAACTTCAACTTTGAGTTTTGCATTTGGCATGCCCACCTGTGCAAGCATTTTATTGACCTGCGATTCCAGTGATGACACTTTAGATTTTCTTGCTGCTGATAGAATTCCGGCTTCGTGGGCAGCCTTATCCCTGAGCGAAGTATATGCCTTTTCTGATCTTAGAATTGCATCATCAATATTCAATACCGCCTGAAGTTTTTCATTCAGCATTGCTTTGATCTCAAGCAATTCATTCGTGGATTTTACACCATGCTTTTTCAGGATCTTATAACCCAGTGACAACCTTTCATTGATCCTTTCCATTTCAGCCGCATCCGAATTAATATGGCCACTGATCCTGTCCGTTTCATCGGCAATATCCTGCAATTCTATATGTACGGACTGGAGTCTTTGTACAAGCGGTGGAATATCCTCCAGCATTTCACTATAGTGCTGCAGGCCGGTGATCATATTCTTAAGTTGCCGCAATACAGGCTCCTCACTTTCTTCCAGTTCATAAAAAGTTTTGGTAAGTGCAGTCTTAATTCCTTCTGCATTGGACTGCAACTTAAGATCCCTGTCCAGATCTTCCAGTTCATTTTCCCTGAATGCTGCTTCTTCAAGTTCATTGAACTGAAACTGGTAATAATCAAACTCTTTATTGAATTGTTCTTTCTGTTGTTTTAATTTTTCCAGTGTGTCCTCTGCAGCTTTAAGTGCATTGAAGGTGAGGCGGTAATTTTTCAATGTCTCCCTGTTACCGGCAAGGGCATCCATCACCTCTCTTTGAAAATCACTTTCCCCCAATTCAACTGTATCAAACTGCTGGTGAAGATCTACAAGTAAATTACTCAATTGGTTCAATTGAGACAGGTTCACTGGCGTATCATTAATAAATGCCCGTGATTTTCCGTTTGGTGCAATTTCTCTTCTTACAACCAGTTCATCGTTGATATCAAGCTCATTGTTTTTTAAAAATTGGAGAACATGTGCATCAGTTGATTCTCCTCTGAAGCTTCCCTCCACTATGCATTTTTTTTCCTTCACCTGCAACACATTACTGTCTGCTCTCTGACCCAATATCAATCCAAGTGCGCCCACAAGAATTGATTTTCCCGCTCCCGTTTCGCCCGTTATGATATTGAGCCCTGAAGAAAAATCCACTTCAAGCTTTTCTATAATGGCATAATTCTTAATTGATAGCCTGCTTAACATATAAATGACAAATTACTCTATTTCCATTTCTTAAAAATGAGCTTTACAACTTAAATAGGGGTATAAAAACCCGGCAAAAATAAAAATCCCCCACTGTACGCGGGGGATCTATATTCTGATCAGCGTTCTTTTATTTTACATCAACTGAATCCACCAGATCTGAATCTACCAGGATCCTTCCACAGTTTTCACAAACCATAACTTTCTTGCGTTGTTTGATCTCACTTTGCTTTTGAGGAGGGATATAGTAAAAACATCCGCCACAGGCATCTCTTTCCACCGGAACCACGGCAAGTCCGTTCCTGTAATTCTTACGGATCTTTTCATAACTGGCCAGTAATCGCGGATCAACATGTGAACGGGCACCTTCAGCCAGTTTATTAAACTGCTTTTCCTCTTTTTCAGTAGCGGAAATGATCTTTTCCAACTCGCCTTTCTTTGTTCCCAAAACACCCTCTTTGCCACCCAGGGCTTTTTTTGCCTTTTCAAGTGCAATGGCTTTATCAGCAATTTCCTCGTTTGCATCCTTGATGTGCTTTTCGCAAAGTTTCACTTCAAGCTGCTGCATTTCAATTTCCTTATTGATGGCCTCAAACTCACGGTTATTTTTTACGTTCTCACTTTGTTTCTCGTACTTCTTTACCAGCGCCTGGGCTTCTTTAATGGCTTCTTTTTTCTGTTCGATAAATTCAGTGATACCATTGATCTCCTCTTCAATTCGCAGCTGGCGGGCATGAAGTCCCTGTATCTCATCTTCCAGATCGGCAACCTCCATAGGAAGTTCGCCCTTCAGGATGTGAATCTCATCCAGCTTAGAATCCACCTTCTGAAGCTGTACCAAAGAGGATAATTTTTCTTCTACTGAATACTCTTTAACGTTGGCCATTGTGTTGTAGTATTATTATATATTTTATGATCGTGAACCGTCAATCGTGAATCGTGAATTGTCAATCTATACTTCTTCAGGCTCCATCCTCCATTGACGACTCACGTAAAATACTTCACGGGATTGGTATTTACGCTTGTTTTAAGGACCGCAAAAGTAGGGAATTTTTCCGCTAAAAGGTCATGAATAAGGTCGGTAGTGAACTGTTCACTTTCGTAATGTCCAATATCGGCCAGCACAATACGTCCATTTGTGTCAAAGAATTCATGGTACTTCACATCTGAAGTAATGTATATATCAGCCCCTGACTGAACGGCTTTCCCTATCAAAAAGCTGCCGGCTCCTCCGCAAACTGCTACCTTCTTTATGGGTTTGGACAACAATTCCGAATGCCTGACCACCCCGGCCCCAAAAATCTTTTTGATTAATTTTAAGAAATCTTTTTCCTCCACCGGCTGTTCCAGTTCCCCTACAACCCCGGAACCAATCCCAAAATGAACATTATCCATGGTAAATATATCATAAGCCACTTCTTCATATGGATGATTTTTGATCAGGGCTTCAACCACCTGGTTTTCCAGGAAAAACGGATACACAATTTCGATCTTGGTTTCTTTTTCATAGTGCCTTTCCCCTTTTTCACCAACATATGGATCCGTTCCTTCCCCTGCTTTAAATGTTCCCGTTCCCTGGCTATTAAAACTGCATTCTGAATATTTTCCTATATGTCCGGCGCCTGCTGCAAAAACGGCGTCTCTCACCATTCCTGCTTTGTCATCGGGCGCAAAAGTGATGAGCCTGCGAAGAATTTTATTTTTGGGCTGAAGGATAGAGGCATTTTGGAGGTTCAATTTTTTGGCGATCATTCCATTTACGCCCATCAAAATATTATCCAGGTTGGTATGTACGGCATAAACAGCAATGTCGTTCTTAATGGATTCTATAATTACCTGCTCTACGTAATTATTCCCGTTGATCTTTTTTAAACCTTTAAAAATTACGGGGTGATGGGCAATAACCAGGTTACAGTTTTTCTCAACCGCTTCCTGAATAACAGCAGGCGTTACATCCAGGGAACAAAGTACACCTTTGCAATCCCAGTTTTTCATACCTGTGATCAAACCAGAATTATCATAATCTTCCTGTAATTCAGGCGCTGCATAGTATTCAAGAACGGAAATGAGATCTGAAATTTTCATTTTTGAAAGTTAAGTCATTAGCTGTTTCATCTGAACTTGCTATTATTGCCTAAAATCAAATAGACTGAGGAATCCATCTGTTAATATTATCTATCAGTTGCTTGGTCTTTTCAGAGACGACCGCAGCCGTTCTATTGAAAATCTGAGGCGGAAAAGAGCAGCCCGATTAATGCGCAAGCGGGCAAAACTTTATTTCAGGGATTTTTTATTTATGGCCCTAGGGGTGATATCAGCAGGGTTCGGCCTGCAGGGGTTTCTTATTCCTAATGGATTTATTGACGGAGGTGTGGTTGGTATTTCATTATTAACAAACAGCCAGCAGGATGTTTTACCCCTGTCTGTACTGATCATAATTTTCAACCTTCCATTTCTCTTACTGGGCTACAGGCAGATAAATAAAAATTTCTGTTTAAAAAGCATCATCGCCATCTCAGCCCTGGCCCTGGCGGTGGAACTGGTTCCCTATCCCAGGATCACTGATGATAAAGTACTGGTGGCAGTATTTGGCGGGTTTTTTCTTGGGGCCGGAATTGGACTCTCCATACGTGGAGGCGGGGTGATTGATGGTACAGAAGTGCTGGCCATATACCTCAGTAAAAAAAAGAGCTTGTCTGTTGGGGATTTTATCCTGCTCTTTAATATTATCATTTTCTCTGCTGCCGTTTACCTTCTTTCTATCACGGTAGCCTTATATTCCATTCTCACTTATCTGGCGGCTTCCAAAACTGTTGATTTCATTCTTGAAGGCATTGAAGAATTTACAGGTGTCACCATAATTTCCACCCGTAGCGGACAGATCACCGAAATGATCAGAAATAAACTGGGCAGGGGTTTGACCATATACTCCGGAAGAAAAGGTTTTGGAAAAAGCGGAGCCAGCGATCAGAACGTGGATATCATATTTACGGTAATAACCAGGCTTGAGATCAACAGGCTTACCACAGAAATTGAAAGGATTGACCCAAAGGCTTTCATAGTGATGCAAAGCATTAAGGATACCCGGGGCGGCATGGTAAAAAAAAGACCTTTAAAAGAAAAATAATTGGTAACTTTTAACTGTCCCTGCCAATGAATCCTTCTATCTGATGTATAACAGTTAATTTTGTTCGCCATGTTCAAAAGAAATAAAAGCTACCTGCTTCTTACTTTTCTTGTACTGACAGGCTTCGGAGGAAGGATCCATTCCAATCTCCTGCCTGGCAAAGAAAGGAAATTACTGATCCACGAACTTAAGGATGGTAAAAAAGCGCTCATTCAAAACGTGTCCGGACTGGATGAGAAGCAACTTGACTTCAGGCCAATGCCCACTGCATGGTCTATCCGGGAAACTGTTTACCACCTGGCCAATTGTGAAAAACAACTCTGGCAGTGGAACGAAAAAGCAATGAAAGAAAAAACAAAGCAGGATGGAGTTTCACAGTTGATGAAAACGGGATCTTACAAACTGAACCCCGGTCTTAACTTCGAAACCCATCAGTCACTTTCTGCCGGAAACTCCGGATATCAGAACATAAATGAAGCGCTGGATGAATTTACCTCAAAACGCACCAGTCTGATCAAATTTGTAAGAACAACCACTGATGATATCCGAACCTGTACGGTAGCATGTCCGTTGGGCGGAACTGATTCTTATAATTTATTGTTGTCCTCATCCGCACATACGCAAAAACACATTAATGAAATTGAAGCAATAAAGATTAACCCGAACTTTCCGAAATAAGAACACCCTTTTTTAATATGGTCCCGGCTTTGTCCGGGACCTTTTTTTTATACTAGTTTTGAAAACATGAGCAATACCCTGCAACTATATGCACAGTACCGGAGTAAGATGCGTTTGATAACAGATGTTAGAAGCGCGCATGCAGTGTTACAATGGGACCAGGAAACGTATATGCCGCCAAAAGGTGCAGGTTTCAGGGGGCAACAGATAAGCACTTTATCGGAGATCAGCCACAGGTTTTTCAGTGAAGAAGAATTAGGAAATATCCTGAAAGAATTGCTCGGTAAAAAAGATCTTTCGCCTGGTCAGAAAAGAAATGTTGAACTGAGTTTCGAGGATTATGAAAAAAACAAAAAATACAGTTCTGCATTTGTAAGAGCTTTATCCGAACAGGTAAATAAAACCTTTCATTCATGGATATCATCAAGAAAGAAGAATGATTTCAGCGTGTATGAGAAAGACCTGGAATTGCTCATCGGGCTCAAAAAACAGGAAGCGGATATTCTGGGTTTTAAAGACCATCCCTATAATGCGCTGGTAAATGAATATGAAAAAGGTTGCACGGTTGAACTACTCGACCGTACTTTTTCCGGTCTGATCCCCGATCTGCGGCAATTGCTGGAAAGGATAGCCGATAAGCCACAGGTGGATGATGGTTTTTTAATGCAGCATTACCCCAGGCAGGATCAGTGGAACTGGGGTAATGAGCTGGTTAAAATTCTGAATTTTGATATGGATGCTGGAAGGCAGGACATCAGCGAACACCCTTTCAGCACAAGTTTCAACCGGAATGATGTACGCATAACCACAAGAATAGATGAAAATGATTTTGCCAACATGACCTGGAGCTGTATTCACGAAGCCGGGCATGCACTTTATGAACAGGGGCTGCCGGAAGAAGAATATGGATTGCCATTGGGAGAACCCTGCTCTTATAGCCTTCATGAATCGCAGTCAAGATTATGGGAAAATCATGTAGGCCGCAGTAAAGCCTTCTGGAATTTTTTATATCCCCGGCTACAGCAACAATTTGCCGCCCAGTTATCAAAAACCGGAATTGATGCATTTTATAAAGGGATAAATAAAGTTCAGCCTTCCCTGATACGGACAGAAGCAGACGAGATCACTTATCACTTCCATGTTTATATACGATATGAACTTGAAAAGGGATTAATAGAAGGCAGTATTCAAACCAAAGACATTCCACATTTCTGGAATAGCCAATATGAAAAATTATTGGGCGTAAAAGTTCCGGATGATAAAAGTGGATGCCTGCAGGATGTTCACTGGAGCCATGGCAGTTTTGGCTATTTCCCAACTTATAGCCTTGGAAGTTTTTATGCAGCACAATTTTTTTCAGCAGCTTCAAACCAGGTTGAGAACCTGGAAAAGCAAATCAATATGGGTGATACCACCAGGTTATTGAACTGGTTAAGGGTTCATATACATAATAAAGGAAGATATTATATAAGTGAAGACCTGTGTAAGGAAATAACAGGCACAACATTGGATGTGTCTTATTTTATGAAGTACCTGTTGCATAAGTACGATTCAATTTATAACTTGTAATTCATCTTATGAAAAAACGATACCTTATAACTGCCTTCCTGATAGGCTTGTTAAGCTGTGATACCGGTGACGTTGTACAACAGCAGCAGGAAAACATGGTGATCCAGGCTATGACCAATGGCCAGTGGAAAGTTTCCAGTTTTATTAAGGGATCAACAGATGTCACTTCGGATTTTTCCACCTATAAATTCCAGTTCAGGAACAATAATACCGTAGATGCCATCAATAATGGCAGTGTTGAAAAAACCGGTACATGGGCAGCCGATGCCAATGCCCAGACAATAACATCAGGATTTCCCGGCGCAGTTCATCCGCTTCCCCTATTAAATGGCACGTTCAATATTGAGAGCACAACCTGGACGTCCGTCAATGCAAGTCAGACCGTAAATGGTGAAATAAGAACCCTCCGGCTGGATAAATTGTAGAAATTCTCCCGTTCTCTATAAAAATCTGACGTATTTAAAAGCAGGAATACTTTTTGCAGGTTATTGCCGTTCATTAAACCCACCTTTTGCAAAACTGCCATGAGGCTAAATGAGAAGACTTTGATGCGAAAAACCGCCATTCTAACGCTGTTATCCTTATACTGCACTGTTGCCATTGCACAATCGGCCAATTTTACTACCGCAACCACTTCCGGATGTTCCCCACTGGTTGTTACTTTTCAGGATCAGTCTACAGGTAATCCGGCCTCATGGTTCTGGGATTTTGGTAATGGTGGTACCTCTACCCTTCAACACCCTTCAGCCACTTATTTTGTTCCGGGCACCTATACGGTAAAACTTACCGTAACGAATGCCCAGGGATCAAATACACTCACCCGCACCAATTACATTACCGTATATGGCAAGCCGCAGGTGAATTTCATTGTTAGTGACAGCACGGCGTGTTTTCCCCACCCTGCCCAGTTTACCGACCTGAGTGTTCCGGCTACAAATACAACCAATACATCCTGGTTATGGGATTTTGGTGATGGCACCCAGTCTACCGACCAGAACCCCCTGCATGTGTATGAACAAACCGGAAACTATACGGTTAATCTGAAAGTAACCAATGACAAGGGTTGTTATTCTGTATTTACCAGGCAGGCATACATCATTATTGCTGGAGGGGTTGTAACAGATTTCAGTAATACCCTGCCATCGGTTTGTAAAACACCGGTCAGTATAAGTTTTACCAATACTTCCAGCGGACCCGGAAACCTGAGCTGGATATGGGATTTTGGTGATGGTAATACTTCTACTGCGCAACATCCGGATCATAGCTACAATACACCCGGCAATTATACTGTAACCTTAATAACAAGCAGTAGCAGCGGATGTACAGATACCCTGCGTAAAACGGATCTCTTAACCATCCGCAACAACCTAACTTCTTTTGATATTCCGGACAGTGTTTGTATTGATGCGCAAATTAACTTCCTGAATAACTCAAATCCATCTGCCGACAGTATTACAACCTGGTATTTTGGAGATGGGCAAACATCCAGTGAAGTCAATCCGGTAAGGTCATATTCAGCTATTGGCACTTATAATATTAAACTGGTCAACACATATACATATTGCTCCGATTCAGTTACAAAAAGTATCAGGGTATTGCCTCGCCCTGTAGTTGCATTTACCTCGGATGATTCGGTAAGGTGTGAACCTCCATTGACGGTAAATTTCCAGGACCAGTCCATTAATGCCATTTCCTGGTTGTGGGACTTTGGCGACGGGCAAACATCTTCTCAACAAAATCCAACCCATACCTATAACAGCTATGGCGATTTTGATGTACAACTTGTGGTTACGAATGCATCGGGATGTACAGATACTTTAAAAATGAACGATTATATCAGGATCCGGAGGCCTGTCATTACCTTCCCCACATTACCAATTGAAGGATGTATACCTTTCGGTTTTGCGCCGTTAGCCAATATCAATACACTTGATACGGTAACTTCCTGGTCATGGAATTTTGGTGAAGGCACAGTTTCCAGTGCAGAACATCCCACGCATATTTATAGTACGCAGGGCGTATATGATCTAACGCTGACCATTACAACCAGTACAGGTTGTAATGAAACCGCTTCTTTTCCGGGTGCCATTAAGGTAGGCCGTAAACCTGTTGTGAACTTCAGTGCGGCTCCAACAAATGTTTGCGCTTTTCAGCCGGTGCAGTTTACAGACCTAACCAATGAAGCTGATAAATGGCTTTGGGTGTTTGGCGATGGCGGTTCTTCCCAATTGCAAAATCCCGTTTATCAATATTCTGATACAGGAATTTTTAATGTTACCCTGTATGCCACCAATCATGGATGCCGTGATTCTTTTATGATCCCCGACCTTGTGAAAGTGAAGCCTCCTATTGCCTTGTTTGGCTATTCAACCAGTTGTAATGACAGGTTAAGATTCCAATTCCGGGATTCATCCGTTGGCGCCACTTCCTGGTTTTGGAACTTTGGAGACGGTCAGACATCCACACAACAAAATCCTGTTCATAGTTATTCTTCATTCACCACATACAATGTTTCGCTCACGGTAACAAACGATACCTGTTCCAATACAATAACAAAACAGGTGAAGGTGATCAATGAATCGCCACAATTCATTGCAAATATTACCGAAGCATGTAAAACTGCATCCATACAATTCAATATCCAGAATCATTCTTCAAACATTGCAGAATATGATTGGGATTTTGGAAACGGATATACACCCAACACAACTTTTACAAGCGCGTCGGTTGTATATTTCAACAGCGGTTATTATACTGTTTCTTTGGTATCAACTGATATTTATGGATGCATGGACACTACCATCAAAACAAATTACATCCGTATCAATGGCCCTGTTGCGGGCTTTTCGGCTACAAATAACCGGGGTTGTATAGGACTTACCACAACATTCAATGATCTTTCATCTACGGATGGGATTTCAAATATCGTAAACTGGAGGTGGGATTTTGGAGATGGCAGCGTACAAAATTATGGCAGTGCGCCTTTCCAGCATACCTATACTGATTCCGGTGTTTATAATGTTAAACTGATAGTTACGGATGCTAAAGGTTGCCAGGATAGTATAGCAAGGCCCGGACTTGTTACTACAACTGACCCTGAGCCCTTTTTTACGGCTGATACTTTGAACTGCCCTGGTGGCAACGTGTATTTTATCAATCAATCCAATGCCAGCAACTATTCAAGTTCCTGGAGCTTTGGTGATGGTGGCTCCTCCACAATGAATACGCCTCCACATGCTTATAGTGATACCGGTTATTACACGGTTAAACTGGTGATCACCGATCAATTTGGCTGTAAGGATTCACTTATCAGACCCAATTACGTAAGGATCAATCAACCTATTGCAAGTTTCACATTAAATGATTCAGTGAGTTCCTGCACCCCTTTTGAAGTTCAATTCACCAATACTTCCCAATACTTCAAGTTTGTACAATGGGATCTCGGCACAGGGAACAGTCATTTACTGAACCCGATCCAGTTTTATAATACTCCAGGGTCTTACAACATACAATTAGTAGCCATTAGTCCGGGTGGATGCAGAGACACTGCTTATGGATCGATAATGGTATACGATACGGCCGGTTCACGAATCAGTTATTTCCCTCTTGAAGGATGTAAACCTATGAACGTGGATCTTTCAGCGTTCAGCCCCGGACCTATGAACCAGTATACCTGGGATTATGGCGATGGTGTACTGATCACCGGGAATGATACGGTTTCATCACATGTGTATAATTCTTTTGGAAATTTTGTTCCCAAGGTGATACTCACTGACCCCGCTGGCTGTATCATTCCTGTAACTGGACTGGATACCATTAGAATTAAAGGCGCCATTGTAAAATTCGGACTTGATAATGGATTCTATTGCGATAGCGGCTTTGTGAGTTTTATCGACTCAACAATTTATAACGATTCCATTTCCGTATACCATTGGGATTTTGGTGATGGCAACACTTCAAATGTTCAAAATCCTGGACATTATTATAGTTCTCCGGGGTTGTATACCGTTTCTTTGAACGTTGAAACCGAAAGCAGTTGTGTAGATACATTTAAAATCACACATGCCGTAAAAATTGTAGAAAGTCCTTTGATAAGCATAGGTGGTGATACAGTGGTATGCGTTAATGAATTCCTTGAACACATAGGAGAATTCCAGCGACCGGATACTTCGGTAGTGCGGTGGTCGTGGATCTTTCCAAATGGCAATACGTCCGAAGTTCAGCTTCCCGTTGCACAACAATATGACCAGCCCGGGAATTTTTTGGTAAGTACCGTTGCAGAAAACAGCAGCGGATGCCGGGATACGGCAACCAGGAACATACAGGTCAATCCGCTTCCGCAGGTTGAAATGCCATCCTCCTTAACTATGCAGGCCGGATTTCCCGTCACCATTCCGGCTACATACACTTCAAATGTGATGAATTTCACCTGGACCCCGGATGCATCATTGAATTGTTCCGAATGTCCCCAACCTATTGCCGCACCTAAGTTCAATACCAATTATACAGTAGCTTTTGTTGACAGTAACGGTTGCAGAAATACGGGAGAGATTCAGATCATAGTTATTTGTAAGGATGGAAATGTTTTTGTTCCCAATACATTTTCACCCAATGGAGATGGAAGCAATGATGTTTTTTATGTAAGAGGAAGAGGACTGGACAGGGTGAAATCTTTGCGCATCTTCAACCGCTGGGGAGAAGTTGTATTCGAAAAGCAGCAATTCCCGGTAAATGATCCGTCTTATGGATGGGACGGAAAATTCAAAGGCAACAAGCCAATACAAGATGTATATATCTACCAGGTGGAAGTTTTTTGTGATAACAGCCAGGTCATTCAATTTGAAGGAAACATCGCTTTAATACAATAGTCAATGAAAAACTGTAAATCATTCTTCAAATATTTTTTAGTGGCTGCTAGCTGTAACCTGTTATCACTTTGCTGCTTTTCACAGGATATTCATTTCTCGCAATTCTTTGAAGCACCTTTATTGAGGAATCCTTCCCTTGCCGGGATCTTTACCGGAGATATCAGGGTGCAGGCCGTTTACCGCGATCAATGGAATACGGTTACCAATGCTTTCAAAACCGGCACCCTGGATGCGGAATATAAAATGCCCATAGGCAATGCTGATGATTTTATTACCGCGGGCATACAGATGCTTTATGACCGTGCCGGTACTGTTTCGTGGGTATCAACACACATTCTGCCTGCTCTTAATTATCATAAATCCCTAAGTGCTGAGAAAAACAGTTACCTGTCACTGGGTTTTATGGGAGGCCCTGTTCAAAGAAGTTTTGACCGCTCTAAAATGACCACCAACAGTATGTACGATGGTTTAGGAGATGGTGAAACATTTATAGATCCAAAACATACTTATATAGATGCAGCCGTTGGCATGAGCTATAATGCCCAGATGAATGAAAATGTCGACAATAATTATTTTATCGGCCTGGGATATCATCACTTTACAAGACCAAAGAATACTTTTTACAGGAATGCAACGGGCCACCTGGATCCCAAGTGGGTAGCATCGGCAGGAGTACGTTTTTCGGTTACCCCTGCCAGTTACATCACCATTCAGGCAGATCATTCCATTCAGGGAAAATACCAGGAAACGGTTGCCGGAGCTTTATATGGTATCAAATTAGGGCCAGACCTTGACGAGCCAGCCTATACCCTTCATGCAGGAACTTTTATGCGATGGAACGATGCACTGATCCCTGTATTGAAAATTGACTACCGCCCATTTGCCGTTTCACTCAGCTATGATGTAAACATTTCCAAATTGAAAACTTCGAGTTATGGCCGCGGTGGATTTGAATTTGGGGTTTCTTATGTTGGTTTTCTGGACCGCGATAATTCAACACTAAATGCAGTTAACTGCCCCCGGTTTTAATTATAAGGTAAAATTTACCCCTGTTTTACGCCTGTGTCCGTTAGCATTAAAGATCCGCTGAACCTGATCCGGTAAAAATAATGGCTATCTTAACTTCCTTTTATTAATCCATTTCAATAAATCCATATCTAAGAGGAACAGCCTGCAATCCCTGCAGTTATTTAATAATGAGGGGAGCGTAAGCGTTTCAAGAAGAATTTTTAAGAGATGTAAGGATGAGGTAAAGTGATATTAGCCTTTTTTGAATGAGATATTCGTAAATCTACGTGGAATAGCGGCGTAGTTTTTACAAATTCTTTTTATTTTTCGGCAAGACCTTTGCACTTTTTAATAAATCGATTATTATTGTATTCAGAACCGTTAAAATTTTCAGTATTTGAAGAAACTTTTACTTATAGCATCCTTTTTCCTGTCAACAACTATTTTCTCTGAAGCTCAAAATCCCACAACAGCTTCATCAGACATTGGTTCACAGGCGCCTATATTGAAGTTTTACCCTAACCCGGCAACTACGGTCATCACCTTTGATTTTCAAAAATCTTACGATAAAGGTTACTCTCTTCAGATCTATAACTTCCTTGGTAGAAAAATGATTGAACAGGTCAATATCGCCGACCAGACTACCATTAACCTTACTGATTTTACCCGCGGTGTGTATGTATACCAGTTAAGAGACAAAACCGGTAAACTGGTAGAGTCAGGGAAATTCCAGGTTTCTAAATAGCCATAAGCCATAGTCCAATAGCAATAATAGGCTAATAGCCATAGGCCATTACTGTACTTCTACAATTAAAAACTTCAGATACTGTGTATTTTCCATATTCCAGATAACAGGATGATCCTGCGACTGGGTTTGAAAACTTACCTGCCTGATCTTTCTCCTGACGTCTTTTGCAGCCATATCAATGATCTGCAGGAAAAGTTCGGGGTTTACAAGATTGGTGCAGGATGATGTAACCAGGAACCCACCGGGTTTTACCAGTTTCATTCCTCTAAGATTGATCTCTTTATAACCGGTAATGGCCTTTTGTATATTGGCCCTGCTCTTTGTAAAGGCAGGCGGATCAAGCATTACAACATCCCATCTCCTGTCTTCCTTCGTCCATTTTTTCAAAACGTCAAAGGCATTGGCCGTTTCAAAACGTACAATCTTTTCAAGTCCGTTCAATTCCGCATTCTTGTTAGCCTGTGCCACAGCATTTTCAGAAATGTCCAATCCCAATACCGACCTGGCGCCATAATGCGCAGCATGTATTTCGAAGGTACCTGTATAAGTAAACGCGCCTAACACATCGGCACCTTTTACAATATGCTGAATAGCCCTCCGGTTATCCTGCTGGTCGAGAAAATATCCGGTTTTCTGTCCATTTTCAATATCAACATGGAACTTCAATCCATTTTCATTTATGATGATGCTGGTATCAAATGGTGCTGATAAAAAACCTTTTTGCAGTGGAAGGCCTTCCAGTTCTCTTACGGGAACATCATTTCTTTCGAATATACCCTTTGGATTAAATATTTTTTGAAGGGCCTTAACAACAGCCGGCTTCCACATATCAATTCCAAGTGCCAGGGTCTGAATCACAAAATAATCATTGAATTTGTCAATGATCATTTGGGGTAATCCATCCGCCTCGCCAAATACCAGCCTGCAATTTTCCGTATAGCCTATCTGCTGCCTGTATTTCCAGCACGCGCTGATCCTTTGTAAAAAGAATTCTTCATTTACTTCAGCTTTTTTATCCTGGGTCAGTAGCCTTACAATGATCTGCGACTGTGCATTGAAATATCCTTTACCCGCAAATTTGCCGTCGAAAAAATATACCTCTACAATTTCGCCCGGAGCCGGATCCCCCTCCAGTTTTTCCACTTCATTGGCAAAGATCCAGGGATGACCATTTGCTATACGGGGTGCTATTTTTCTTTTAAGATGAACTTTTTTCATACCGGGTGCGCAAGCTACTTAAATTATGACAGCTGTTGCCTGTATTGCGCCACAACGAATGTTAAAGGGTGGTTTAAAAGACATTTTGTCCTTTATCGGGCGTTGGCAGTATTCTTGTCAACCCTACCTTTGCACACAATTTTGTTTGGACATGAAGAAAAAAGATATGCAGCAGGAAAACAACCAGAATGTTGAAACCGAAATAAATGAGTCCATTAACATCAATACGGATGAAAATGTGGATGGCAACCAACACCTGAATGAGCCGGTGGCTGAAGAATCGGAGATTGAAAAGCTGAAAGCCGAAGTGGCCGAACTGAATGACCGGTACCTCCGCCAGGTAGCTGAATTCGACAATTTCAAACGGCGCAATGCAAGGGAAAGGATCGAAATGATCCAAACGGCAGGTAAAGATGTGATCACCGAATTACTTGATGTTCTGGATGACAGTGAAAGGGCTCAAAAACAAATGGATACTTCCAGTGATGCCGGCCAGATAAAAGAAGGCGTTCAGCTGGTGTTCATAAAGCTGCGCAATACCTTGTCCGGAAAAGGCCTGAAGCCCATGGAAGTGGTTGGAAAGGAATTCAATCCTGATCTTCATGAAGCCGTAACGGAGATCATAGCCGGGGATGATATGAAAGGAAGGATTGTGGCCGAGATACAGAAAGGATATTATCTCAATGATAAGATCATAAGATTTGCAAAAGTGGTGGTTGGGAAATAAAGATCAAAGTCAAAATTCAAAACCAGATATTAGTCTCTGTTTTTCAATTTTACATTTTGAATTTTACATTTTGAATTTTGAATTTAACACATGTCAAAAAAAGATTACTACGAAATATTAGGTGTTAACAAAACTGCTTCGGCGGATGAGATCAAGAAATCTTACCGCAAGGTGGCTATGCAATACCATCCGGACCGTAACCCGGGAGATAAGTCGGCAGAAGAAAAATTTAAGGAAGCTGCCGAAGCTTATGAAATCCTGAGCGACCAGGATAAAAGAGCCCAGTATGACCGCTATGGTCATGCCGCAGTAGGTGGAAACGGAAGAGGTGGTTATCCCGGTGGTATGAATATGGAAGATATCTTCAGCCAGTTCGGTGATATTTTCGGTGAAGATATTTTCGGTAGTTTTTTTGGTGGCGGTGGTGGTCAGAGAACCAGGGGCGGACAAAGATCAAGAGGCGTTCGCGGTTCCAATCTTCGAATAAAACTCAAACTCACTTACGAGGAAATTGCAAAAGGTGTTACTAAAAACATCAAGGTAAAAAAATATGTTTCGTGTAATACCTGCAGCGGAAGTGGAGCAAAAGATAAAGGAAGTATTCAAACCTGCGGCACATGCGGTGGAAGCGGACAGGTTAGAAAGGTAACCAATACTTTCCTTGGACAGATGCAGACCGTTACCACCTGCCCCACCTGTAATGGTGAAGGGTCTACCATTACTGCCAAATGTAATAACTGCAAAGGCGAGGGAAGGGTGTATGCAGAAGAAATGGTTAGTATTGATATCCCGGCCGGTGTACAGGAAGGCATGCAGCTGAATATCAGCGGAAGAGGCAATGCGGGTGAGCGGGGTGGAATGAATGGTGACCTCATTATACTGATAGAAGAAGAACAACATAAGGAATTACAAAGAGAAGGATTGAATGTTGCATATGAACTGCACATCTCTTTTCCCGATGCTGTTTTTGGAACCCAGGCAGAAGTTCCCACTATCGATGGAAGAGCCAAGATAAAAATTCCTGCAGGTACGCAAAGCGGAAAGGTATTCAGGCTGAAAGGAAAAGGCTTTCCTGCTGTGAACAGTTATGAAAAAGGCGACCAGCTGGTTCAGGTAAATGTATGGACGCCTCAGCATGTGTCCGCTGAAGAAAAATCCATGCTGGATAAAATGACCCATTCGTCCAATTTCAAGCCCAACCCTGAAAAAAATCAGAAATCGTTTTTTGATAAAATGAGGGAGATGTTTTCGTGAGCTGCCAGCTAATGGCTAACGGCCCGCAGCTTTATTAATGCCTGTCTTTTTTTCGCTTCTTCCCATATACGTCTTTGGCATGCTGAATCATTTCAACAAATTCCCATTGTGAATAGCTTGCAGGATTGGCGGATTCAGATGCGATCCTGATGATTTCATTCCAGGAAATATCTTTTGCAAACCGGGATTTACGCAACAAAGATCCAAACATGATCACGGAGCTTGCGAATTTATAGCATGGTTCAAGATCGTCAAATGCGGTATAGCTGATGGAAGGCGATTCTTTCAAATGAAGTACCTGGCTATCGGAAGGCATTTTAAATTCCAAAATAAAATTTACAGGATTAAAAACCGCTCCCGATCCCGCAACGGCAATACCGGGTTTGGTGGGCTCTAATTCAAATGCCACGATGGTACTGTAAGCCGAACCAATTTCTCCTCCCTCAATAACAGCATCCTTATCCCTTATGGCCCCAACCTTATTATCAAACCCCAGTAAACGGTATTCTTTAATATAATCAGGGTTGAACTCCACATTGAGATAGGCATCATCAGCAACCGTAAATAATGTTTGTGTGAATTCTTTGAGCAATATCTTTTCAGCCTCAGCATAATTATCGATATAGGCAAAATTGCCATTACCTCTTTGTGCAAGCGTTTGTATTTTGGAGTCTTTATAATTTCCCATCCCTATGCCAAGGCAGGTAAGATAGATCCCGGTTTCCTTTTGTTTGGCTATCATCTCTTCAAGTTCTTCATCTTTCTGAATACCCACATTAAAATCTCCATCTGTAGCCAGTATGATCCTGTTATTTCCATCTTTGATAAAATGATTCCTGGCAACACTGTAAGCAAGCCTGATACCTGATTCACCTGGTGTGGATCCACCTGGCTGCAAACTGTCGATGGTTTTTAAAATTTTTTCTTTTTCATCACCTCCTGTTGTTGGCAGTGCAATGCCTATGGTGCCACCATACACTATGATGGAAACTGAATCTTTTGTACGCAAATTATTCACAAGGGCCTTGAAGCCGTTTTTTAACAATGGCAATCTATTAGGCATATCCATTGAACCGGAAACATCGATCAAAAAAACAAGGTGACTTGCAGGAAGATTATCAAGAGGAAGCTTTTTTGAATTGATATGGGCAAAAAGCAACTGGTTATTCTTATTCCAGGGGCAATCGGTCAACACGGTTCTTATGTCGAAAGTTTTGCCTCCCTGCGGTTCAATATAATCGAAATTGAAATAATTAAGCATTTCTTCTATCCGTACGGCATCGGGAGGAACCGCCGTGTTCATGGTAAGAAACCGCCTGATATTACTATAGGAAGCCCTGTCAACATTTAGAGTAACACCGGTGGAAGGATAGGCTGTGGCATTAATGAACTGATTTTCTATGGTGCTTGCATAAGTTTCATCGCCCGTAAACCATAACTGCTGCGTTTCCCTTTTCAGATTTTGAGTAAGCGACACCAGTTTATTGGTGCGGGAGCTCTTGAATATGGCTGATTTTTTAAGTGAAATCTCTATAAACCTGGTTGCGTCTATTGCCATCGTCCTTTCGTGATAGCCTTCGCTGTTCACGGTAATGGTATCGTACCGCACATTTGTATTCAAACCAAATATTCCTTCTACTCTTGCATAATAGGTATAGCGGGAACTATGGAGAAGGATAGAAGCATTAGGCAAAGGATTGCCTGCTTCATCAGTAACCTGGCCTCTCAAATAATATTGAGCGCATGCAAGCAACGGACAAAAAAAGAAAATAATAATATTTAAGGCAATCTTCAAGACAAACTTGCGAGGAAATTACGAAACTTGGCTTAGTATGTCAAGATGGTTTTGCCAATTGATAGATTTCCTTAAGATTTCGTCCCAGCCCATCATAGTCCAGACCATATCCAACAACGAACTTATTTGGAATGGAAAAACCAATATAATCGATCGTGAGCGGAAATTGTGTGGCTTCGGGCTTATGAAGCAGGGCTGCGATCTTTAATGATCTTGGCTGCTGGTGGTCGAGCTTTGGGAGAAACTCGCTGAGTGTTTTACCTGTATCAACTATGTCTTCAACAATGATCACGTCACGGTCATAAAGATCCTGATCAAGACCAATGGCGGTAATAACATTCCCGCTTGATTTCATTCCCCTGTACGATGCCAGTTTAATAAAACAGATCTCAGCGTCTATGGTCACATACTTGAACAGATCGGCGGCAAACATGAAGGCGCCGTTTAGTATGGCTATAAAAAGTGGTTTCTTTCCTTCGTAATCTTTATTTAACTGATCTGCTATTAACCTGATCTTCTCCTGAATATCCTTTTCAGAAAGGTAGGTATCAAATTCCTTGTCGTGCAGCTTAATTGGCATTTAGTTATTTTTATTGATGCGAATCTTTTGCCCGGTCCTGAGACCTGTAGTTTCAAGTTCATTCCATTTCATGAGGTCGTCAATGGCAACAAGATATTTTTTTGAAATGGAATAAACTGTTTCTTTTGCCTGAACAACGTGCCAAACAAAGCTAGTTTCATTTTCTACATTCTTAATTTCATTTTTTGCAGCGGGCATTTCTGCCACCCGTTTTTTTTCTTCTTTTAATTTAGGCATTGAACCTGCCCTGGAACGTAAATGCAATTTTTCACCCGTTGCAGGGTGCATATGAAGCTCTAACAAATTATATTCAGCAAGCATTTCTATTCTTATGGCTTCGGTTTGTGCAATGCTATGCAATGTTTCACCTTCGGCAACCAGATGAAATTCATTTGCCCCTGTTTTTCTTTTTCGTTGCAAATATATCAGCTGGTCTCTTTCAGCAACATCAACAGGTTTCATATCATTGAATTCAAACAATCTTGAAAGATTCAATTTATGCTCTTCCGCTATTTTAAGGAAGGAGGTGCCTTTATAAACCAACACCACCTTTGTTTCATTGATCTTAAAAACACCTGATGGATATTTTGTTCTCAGTGCCAGATCTTCAACAGGCTCATTCAGTTCTGTTTTTGCCTCTTCATCAGATGCTGATTCTTCTTTGTTGGAGGCCCAAACCAGTTCATCCCTGGTTTCCTTATTAAGAGCGATCATAGTATAATCCTGAAGATTATAATCTTTAATCAGCTTAATAAGTATCTGGGGATATTTTGGATTGGTTGCATAACCGGCTTTTTTGAGGCCATATGCCCAGCCCTCATAATCTGTTGGATCCAGCTTAAACAGATCTGTATAATAGGGGCGGTATTTTAAAAAATCTGAATGGTCGCGGTAGGATTCATAAGGATCATTGTATTTGCGGAAACATTCGCCTCTTGCATCGTCATCGTGGCTTACGCTTTCACCTTTCCAGTCGCTCTTACATTTAATTCCAAAATGATTATTAGACCTTCTTACCAGGTCGCTGGTACCTGCTCCTGTTTCGTGAATGCCCTGAGCAAGCGTTATAGCGGCAGGAACGCCCGTCCTTTGCATTTCAGCGATAGCAATGTCCTTATAGGTTTCAATATAGCTTTTGATTACCTGGGATGATTGCGCGAAGATTTGGCTGCCCAACAGGACAGAGAGGAAGGTGATTGATAACTTAAGTTTTTTCATGGATCTTATTGGTTTATGGCTAAGTCATTGTTTCCGGATCAGAAACAAACCATCTCTCACGGGTAACATTATTTTTTCTATATCCGTTCTTTCCAGGATGTGATCATTAAAAGCCTGGATCGACCTGGCATTTTTGCCAGTGATATTTTCCTCCAGCACCTGCCCGTGAAACAGCACATTGTCCGCTAAAATAAAACCCTTTGGATTTAGTTTGGGAAAAACAAGGTTAAAATAATGAATATAATTTTCCTTGTCTGCATCAATGAAAACCAAATCCCAGGATTCATTTATTTCACCGATGATTTCTAACGCATCACCGATATGTAATATTATCTGATCCTTATAATCGCTCTTCTCAAAATAAGATCTGGCCTTTTCAGCATCAGCTGACCTTAATTCAATTGTATGCAAGAATCCGGCCTCATCAAGACCATTTGCAAGACATAAGGCGCTATAACCTGTAAATGTTCCGATCTCCAGGATGCGTTTTGGTTTGATCATGTTGCTGATCATCTTAAGCAACTGCCCCTGTAAATGTCCACTGATCATGTGTGCATGTGCGTGATGCTTTACAGTAAAATCAAGCACCTCCTGCAGCAGTAAGTCATCTGCTGAAGTATATTTTTCCGCGTAAAGCTGAGCCTGTGGGTTTACTATATCCATTATCGTTTAGCAGGATCGTGTGAAGGGCCTTCAGTTTTTTCCGCCTCCATTACAAAATCACCATCACCGGGCTTTGAGATCATTAACAGCCCGAGAAAAGTAAACAGGCCATTGATGATAATCAGCTCCAGGCCTATCTGGAAATCCCCGAAGATATCTTTCTGGTATACATCCAGTATGTAACATATTACCGGGGATAACACGGCCACATAGGGCACAAGCCTGTCATTCACTTTTCTTTTGGTAAGTATTCCAAATGCAAACAATCCAAGCAGGGGGCCATAAGTATAAGCAGCTACTTTCAGTATCACACCAATCATACTTCCGCTATTGATCCAGTAAAATATCATAACCACAAGAAGAAATACCAGTGCAAATACCAGGTGAACCGATTTCCTGATTTTATTTTTTTGCTTGTCGGTCCATTCTTCCCTTCTTTTTAAGCCAAGTATATCTATACAAAATGAAGATGTAAGTGCAGTGATAGCGCCATCCGCACTTGGGAAAAGCGCTGAGATCAGGGCAATGATAAATATTACCGAAATAATTCCGGGAACACCTTCTCCCAGTGCAATGGTTGGGAACAGGCGGTCAGGCCTGGTACTGATACCGTTTTGCGATCCATAGAGATAAAGTAAACCACCAAGGAATAAAAATAATAAAACCACCAAAGCCTGGATCAATGAAAAGGTGATCATGTTCTTTTGGGAATCTTTCAGGTTTCTCACACTGATATTCTTCTGCATCATTTCCTGATCCATCCCGGTCATTGTAATTGTAATGAATGCACCTGCCAGTACCTGTTTCACAAAGAACAAACTGCTGTTGGGATCCGACACAAACATTTTAGTAAATCCGGAATCTGTCATTTGACTGAGTCCTTCTCCAAAATCAAGATTAAGTGTTCTTAAAATGTAGATCACGCAAATCACAAGTCCAATCAGCATACCTGAGGTTTGCAACATATCCGTCCACACAATGGTCTTAACACCACCTTCATAAGTATACAACAGGATCATAAAGAGAATGATAACGGTGGTTACCCAAAATGGAATTCCATAACTGGAGAGGATAGCATCCTGTAATATGGCTACAACCAGGTAAAGACGAGCCGTTGCACCAAGTGTTCTGGACAAAATAAAAAATGAGGCCCCGGTTTTATAAGATATAAATCCAAGTCTTTTACTCAGGTAGTTATATATGGAGGTTACGTTCAACCTGTAATAAAGAGGAAGCAATACAAAAGCAATAATAAAATATCCGATCACATAACCAATCACTATCTGGAAATAGGTAAATGCTTCAAACCCATCACCCATTGGTTTTCCAACAGCGCCCGGCACACTAACAAATGTTACACCGCTCAGTGAGGTACCAATCATTCCAAAAGCTACCACCATCCAATTGGAACTTTTATTGCCTATAAAGAAGGATTCGTTGTTGGCATTTCTTGAAGTGTAGTATGCAACTACAAGCAAAAGAACAAAGTAACCGACAACAAAGGATAGTAACAGTTCTGCAGACATATGAATGGTTTTGTAAGAAAATTAGGTGCAAACATCAGTATTTTTTGAAGATAGAAAAATTTGTCTTCCATTTGCTGCACAAATCAGGACATGGGCAAGATTAACAAAATGGCTATTTTTTGTGGTTCCAAAACAGGGAAGAATGAATTATTTGCGATTCACGCCTCTGAACTTGCCACCGTCCTTGCCCAATCAGGAATTGAATTGATCTATGGTGGAGGAAGAAAAGGTTTGATGGGTATAGTAGCCGATACCATGATGAAACATAACGGCATTGTGCGTGGTGTGATTCCCAAATTGCTAACCGACTGGGAACACCAACATGAAGGCATAAGCGAATTATTTGTAGTAGATGATATGCACCTGCGGAAAAGAAAGATGTACGAGCTTTGTGATGCAGTGATCATACTGCCGGGTGGATTTGGCACCCTTGATGAATTATTTGAAGTACTTACCTGGAATGTTCTTTCTATTCATGATAAAAAGGTTTTCATTCTGAACTCAGGAGGATTTTACAACCACCTGCTGCAACACATACAATTTGTAGCGGAGCAGGGATTTCTGTGGGAAGAACTTGAAAAGCAGGTTACCATTATCAATGAACCCGGAGAATTGGAGAAGCATCTGTACTGACTGAAGTGAATAACTATTTCATCTTCCTCCGCCGCCCTGGAATAATGGAATGTTGATGCCGGCCCTTATAATGGGAAGCGCACGGCCCGCATTATCTGTATATGGAGAATTTTCATTATCAGAAATATCAAACAATACGGCAAGGTACCCGAAAGCCGAGCCGCCAGCAGGGTCTCTTCCGGTGGTATAACCCCCTCCAACCAGCACGCTGTTGCCGGAAACCTGCCTCACTTCCGATAGCATGCCTGTATTTGGCGCCGGTATATATTTTAACCTGATCCAGTTATGCTCTACCTGTCCCTGTACAAAAAGAAACCGTACCGGGAATAACCTGGTAAAGACACCACCGCCATATACACTTTGCCGGAGTTTGTCGTTGTAATATTGATAATCGCGATACGAAGTGTAGGTATAGTTAAGAACAATGCCAAGGTCGGCCCACCGCGTAAGATTATACCCCAGAACCGGACTTCCGCCAATCAGGAAGGACTGATTGGAAAATGAAAGGGATATACTGCCTCCGGTAAAAAGTTTTTCTTTCTTAAACCCTTTCTTTTCTTCTGTTTCCTCTTCCTGGGCAAATGAAGCGATGGCCGAACAGTTGATAAAAAATACAACCAATAGAAAATGCTTTACGCTCATAGATCAAGTTTTAATCAAAAATCTTACCTGCATTGAGAATATTATTAGGGTCGAAAATCTTTTTGATCTGTTTCATCAGCCGCATCTGCACTTCATCAAACACAATGGGCAGGTATTCTTTTTGAACAAGTCCAATTCCATGTTCACCGCTGATGGTACCTCCTAAACGTTTTACCAATTCAAAAATTTCAACTATCCCGGTTTTTAACGACCCGTTCCATTGTTCATCTGTAAGTTCTCCTTTTATAATGTTGACGTGTAAGTTACCATCTCCGGCATGACCATAACAAACAGAATGAAATCCATATTTTCTGCCAATATCCTTTACACCTTTTAACAATACAGGCAATTCAGCCCTTGGCACCACCGTATCTTCCTCTTTATATACGGAATGCGATTTAACTGCTTCTCCCACCCTTCTTCTCAACTTCCATAATTCTGCCTTTTGCTGTGCATCATCGGCAAACAATATTTCACCACAATCAAACTGTAAGGCAACTTCTGATATGCCTTCTATTTCTTTCATCAGCACATCCATATCATTGCCATCCACTTCAATCAGCAGGTGGGCCTGCACATCTTCCTCGATAGGTACAATTGAATTATCAACAAAGCGCATCACCCATTCAAGCGCATCTCGCTCCATGAATTCCATGGCACTTGGAGTATAACCTGCCATGAAGATGGCACTCACGGCAGCACATGCCTGCTCCGCATTTTTGAAAGGCACCAGCATCAGCAGGTCATATTTTGGAAGGGGGATCAAGCGTAATACGGCCCTGGTCACGATTCCCAATGTGCCCTCACTTCCAACTATTAACTGGGTTAGATTATAACCGGTAGCATTCTTTAAAACGTTGGCACCTGTCCAGGTGATCTCACCCGTGGGAAGCACTACTTCAAGGTTAAGAACGTAATCCTTCACCACACCGTATTTTACCGCCTTCGGGCCGCCACTATTCTCTGCTATATTTCCTCCGATCATACAGGATCCGCGGCTGCTTGGATCAGGAGGATAAAAAAGTCCCTTTGCTTTTATGGCATCCTGCAATACTTCGGTAATTACGCCCGGTTCTGTGATCACCTGAAGATTTCTTTCATCAATTTCAATAATGCGGTTCAATCTTTCAATTGAAAGCAATACACCACCCAGGTGTGGCAGTGCACCACCGCTCAATCCAGTGCCTGCGCCGCGTGGCGTAACTGGTATCTTATACTGGTTACAAATCTTTAAAATGCCGCTGATCTGTTCAGCATTTGCAGGCTTGATCACAACATCAGGTAAATAATGAAGGTCTTCGGTTTCGTCATGAGCATAAACTGAAAGCACCTCTTCATCTACGAAAACATATTCGGGCCCTACAATTTTCCGGAAAGCATCAATATGAGCAGTGGCATGTAACCTGTCTACGGTGGCTGAGATCATAAACGCTATTTGAACGTAAAAATCGGTGAAATGACTAACATGTAAAAGCAAAATTGATTAATAGGTCCTGAAAGTAGGACAGGGCGTGATCCGGCTACTGCTTGGATTGATAATACCTTGTTTGATCAGAGAAAATTCCAATGCCCCACGGGAATGATTATATGTTTTTAAATCAGACATGGTAGCATCATAACTGAATGTAAAAGTATAATCATTATATCCAAGACCTATCATGGGAATGATGGCTTCTTTATGCCTGTAATAAAGGCCGCCGATCAGCTGGTAGGCACCATCTCCTGAAAGATTATAGTGCGCGGTAAGTCCACCAACAAGTTCTTTCACATTTGCCTGATTGCTATAATAAATATTCGGATTCACTATCCACTGATCGTTCAATTTGAAACTGCCATTCAGGAATCCTATCTGGCGCATGGGCACCCTGCTGGCGCTGCCCGATGAATCAACAAAAAAAGATTCATAGGGTTTGTTCACATGATGGGCAGAAAATCCGGCATTCACATATATATTCTCATTGGGGAAGTAGGCATAATTCAATCCTACCTGCATATCCAGGTAATTAATATTATTCCGGTCGAGGATCACAGTTGTAGGGATCTTATTATCGAAAAACCTGCCATCAAACTGGTCTGGGAATTTCAGATTAGTAACATTAATATTTTTATTGGCCCAGCCAACATTAAAACCAAGACTCAGCAAACTCGAAAATCCAAGCATCTGGTGATACGCAACTGATCCATATATTTTGGTTGAGGTTAGATTACCGCTTCCTGCAACATCTCTCAATATCACACCTCCTATACCCATCCATCCATTCTCCAGGCGGTCTTTCAATATCTGAACATCACCATAAGCGCTCATTGTTTTATAAGGAACCGTCATGATGGTGGACCACTGGTTACGGTAATTGATCCCTAACCTGTAATCACCATCCGGTATAAAGCCTGTGTTCGCAGGATTGGTGGTCAATGGAGAATTGAAATACTGTGAAAAATGAAGGTCCTGGGCACCTGCTTTCGTGGCCAGCAGCAGCATGCCAGTAGCCAGAAGCCATATTTGGAGACTAAAAAATTTAAATATTCTGATCACAACTATCTTATTAACGTTATATCGCCTGTTTTAGTTGTTTTGGTTCCATCTGAAAATTCCACATCAAGGGTGTAGGCATAAACATCCATCGGCAATAATTTGCCTTTGTAATACCCGTTCCAGCCACTTTGCTTGCTATTTGTTTCAAAAACTTTTTCACCCCACCTTGCCCATACCGTGAATTTCATTTTTGCAATTCCAAAACCACGTACATATACCGTGCTGTTGATGCCTCCTTTTCCAGGAGTGAATGCATTGGGAACATCTACTGCAGGTTCTATCAGCATGCTTACATCCCTGCATACAGTATCGGGACAACCAACCTGGTTATACGCAATCAGGCAGGCATTGAATACGCCGGTTGAAACATATTCGTGCTGAACAACGGCTCTTGATGTGGTAACAAGGGAATCACCATCCCCGAATAACCACTTAAATGAAATGGCGTCAGGACTGGAAAGATTGGTAAAAGATATCGGTGTATTTACAACCGGAGGCTGAGGAGTGGCCGTAAAGTCAGCAACAGGTTTTCCAGCCACGTTGATGGTAAAAGTGGTGGTGTCTGATATATTACAGGTTGCAGAATCAATTGCAATGAGTGTGATGGTATAGGTTCCCGGCTGGGTGTATAAATGGCTGGGGTTGACCTCTGATGAAGGTGCAGGATCATTTGGATCGCCAAACTGCCAGATAAATTGAGAACCGGCCTGGGAAAGATTGGTAAATGAAGCGTTGTAAGGCGCGCAGGCTTCCGAAGGCGTTTCAAAATCAGCTACAACAAGTGATGCTACACGGATCTGCTTAATTACCGTATCGGGGAAATTACAGAATACCGAATCATTCAGATACATTTTTACTGTATACGTACCCGGACTTGAATAATTATGGAAAACAGGTGCTGTGCCTGTTGTAACGGTTGGTGAATTGTCACCAAAATCCCAGGTAAATGTTGAAGGTCCAAATGGCCTTACTGCCGGAGCAACAGATACATTATCGAACCTGTATTTGAATGAATCACATGGATTCAATTTTACCGCATTAAAATCCAGCTGTGCCCTGAGGTCTTCTACCTTAATTGTAACATACGAGGTATCACGGATATTGCAGGTATTGGAATCGATGGCAACAAGCATTACCTGATAGGTGCCTACAGCTGTAAATGTATGCGATACCGAAGGCTGGGTGGTTAGTACAGGTGAAGGTGTTGATCCATCTCCAAAATACCATTCATAACTCTGCGCATTCAGTACCGTATCAATAAAATCAACCGTAAGAGGTACACATCCGGCAGTATCTCTTGGCGTTCCATCAATATAGGACTGGATACCGCTTTTAACACCGGCCAGGTTGAATGCGATCTTTAACATGGCGAGGTTACAGGTGGCTGATGGTGGTTTGGTAGGTGACCATACACCTGGTGTAGTTGGGAAAGGATCCACATTATTACAGCTTGCACACATAGCCTGGTAGATCACCCCTTCCTTGTCAAACCGGCTGGTACCTCCATCCACATGGTCGTGGTATGAAGTATTATTTTGTCCGAAGAAACTGCCATACAACTGGCTGACCGCATCTCTCTTCAATACAAAAAAGTAAAAATCCCCACCCAGCCCGTTAGGAAAAATATCCGGTGCTGATTTCAATGCATCAGGGGTAACTGTTAAACCCTGAACGCCTGAATTGGGAAAATTGGAATCACCTCCCCAGCCTGAAACATATACATTCTCACAACGGTCAACTAAAAAAGCGGTTGGTGAAATATCGGGTGTTGATTGTCCTTTACCAAATGTTGTTGAATAAACAAAAGCCGAAAGATCGGGTTGTAATTTTGCAATGAATTGTTTTCCTCCCGGCTGACTCCAGGGAGCATTCTGTACCGGCCAGGTTCCTCTGGTCAGTCCCATGATATAAGGATAACCAATAAGGTCGAATTGCAGACCATATACCTGGTCAATGGCGCCGGTTCCTACATGGGTTAATTTCTGCAGGGATGATCCGTCATTGCTCACGATGGCTACAAATCCATCAATAGCACCCTTTGACACAGGAGAAATTGTACCTGTAGTATTGAACAGCGTATTCAGATTGGTACTTTTTGTTCCACCTGCCACATAGATGCGGTTATCCGGAGCAATGGTAATTACATAAGCTGCATCGGGCCCATCTCCTCCGAGGTAGGAACTGAATAACAAACCCGAAAGGCTGGGATTGAATTTGATCACTACCCCATCCTGTTCGCCACCACCGCTTGCCGACTGGAAGCCACCCTGAACAAAAAAATTGGTTGAACGCGTACACGAAGCCACATATACATTTCCGGCAGCATCAAGATTTACCTCACTTCTTCCATCATCACCGTAATTCTGGATCAGGTCATCTTCACCACCTTCATGACTTTCCCTCATATTCACACCATCATGTCCTGAACCGCCAATGGTCCTCGACCCTATTAATGCGGTTCCGGTTGCATTTAATTTAGTAACAATGATATCATATCCACCGCTCACACCCAGTGCCGGTGCGGTTACAGGATACATGTTTGCCGGAACACCTGATGTAGAATTGCTTCTGCCGGCCAGAATTAAATTGCCCTGTGCATCGGTGATCAGGCTATGTGGCTGTTCAATTCCTGCTCCTCCTATGAAGGTGCTGTACAACATGGTAACACCATCCGGACTAAGTTTAATGATACCTATATCCCACTCTCCTCCATTATAATTTTCATCAAAGGCGCCGGTAGAATGCGGGAAACCCTGCCCGCTGACTATGCCACCGCCAAACATACTGCCATCCGGACCATAAGTAGCTGTATAACCCCAGTTGTCGCTGGTACTCCCGGAAAATGAACAGAATTCTAACGTGGGATCAATTACCAGCGGGATCTTTGGATCGTATCCGCTGATATCAAAACTCAGCCTGTTTTTTTTGACGATGTATTTCGCTGAAACTTCAGACCTTCCTTCATTATCGTATTGATAGGTATATGGAGAAGATTCCTGTAGTTCTCCCACTGAAGTGCCTACCACCAGTTTTTTATTTTTAACCTCAAGTTTATCAGCGCCGGTATATTGTAATGCAATATCAGCAACTTTTCCACCCGGATTTACGATCAGGTCATATTTCAATGTACCGTTACTGCTGTAGTACCTAAGGTCAATTCCGGGATATATATCCTTTATTGTAATACCCAGGTACAATCTGCATTCCGAGGCCCATCTGGATGGATCGTTCCCGATAAAATAATTATTGTAATGAGGCAGGGCCTTATCAGCTACCAGCCTTGCTTTGGGATTAGCGTTCACAAAATTAACCCTGTAGGCATGTGAGCGGAGCCGGGTATCAGTATGAATTCCCCTGTGTGAATTTTCAACGGCCTTTTTCCAGTCATCCGCATGATGCTGTACAACGGTATAGCCATCGTTATGTATGAAAAAAGCACCATTGGAAACGCGGCCCATAAACTTCACTTTCTCATCCCACTGGCCTTTATTTTCAATGAATTCAATATTCTGGCAAAATGCCACCATTCCGGGGAGGGATAAGAGGAGGGTAAGTATGTAAATCTTGAAGTTCAATCTTTTCCCAAGTTAAACTTAATTTGGCTAAAAATGTTGTGCAAACTAATGTTAAGAAATTCTGCTCCAGGGTGTTTTACCATGTAATGACAGAAGGTAATTCTTCAACTGCAAATTTTCTGCCGATCCAAGCTCAGGATCACTTTCAATAGTTTGCTCCGCGTAATTTCTTGCTGCTTCCAGTATGGCCCTGTCTCTGACCAGGTCAGCCAGGCGAAAGTTTAATTCACCACTTTGTTTTGTTCCTTCAATTTCTCCGGGACCCCTAAGTTCCAGATCCTTCTCGGCTATCTCGAACCCGTTATTTGTTGAGGTCATGATCTTTATCCTTTGTCTTGCATCAGTACCAATCTGGCTGGATGTCAATAAAATGCAATAACTTTTATCTATCCCTCTTCCCACCCGCCCTCTTAACTGGTGTAACTGGGAAAGACCAAATTTTTCTGCACTTTCTATAACCATTACGCTGGCATTGGGAACATTCACACCCACTTCAATTACCGTGGTACTTACCATGATATGGGTATCGCCACGTACAAACCTTTGCATGTTGGTTTCTTTCTGGTCGGCAGGTTGCCTGCCATGCACCATACTTATCCAATATTTTGGTTCCGGAAAAAATGCTTTTACATTTTCATATCCGCCCATTAAATGTTCATAATCGAGTTTTGAGCTTTCTTCAATCAAAGGAAAAATGATATATACCTGCCTGCCTCCGTCAATTTCGGTACGGATGAAGTCCATCACCTGCGATCTCCTGTCATCATAACGGTGAACCGTGGTTACCGGTTGCCGGCCGGGTGGCAATTCATCCATGATACTATAATCCAGGTCGCCGAATGCGGTCATGGCAAGGGTTCTTGGAATGGGTGTGGCTGTCATCACCAAAATGTGAGGTGGTATGGAGGCTTTATTCCAGAGCTTAGCTCTTTGGGCCACCCCAAACCGGTGTTGTTCGTCAATCACCGCAAGCCCCAGGTTTTTGAATTGTACAACTTCCTCAATAAGGGCATGGGTACCAATCAATAATTTGATATTTCCTTCTGCAAGATTTTTTAAGATCTGCCTCCTTTCTTTTACCGGTGTGGATCCGGTCAACAGACCCAATTCAACCGGCAGTTCTTTCAACAGATCTTTGAGAGTGGTAAAATGTTGTTGTGCCAGTATCTCAGTTGGTGCCATCAGGCAACACTGGTAATCATTATCAATGGCAAGCAACATGGCAAGTAAGGCCACCATGGTCTTACCGCTGCCCACATCTCCCTGAAGCAACCGGTTCATTTGATGTGCGCTTCCGGTATCAATCCTTATTTCCTTCAGCACTCTTTTTTGCGCACCTGTAAGTTCAAACGGAAGGTGATCGGAATAAAAAGAATTGAACAGAGGGCCAACTTTTCCAAAAATAACGCCTACCGATTTTCTGTGACGTTCGGACCTAACCATGGCCAGCCGCAATTGCGTAATGAAAAGTTCTTCAAATTTTAATCTCCTCAACGACTGTTCATATAGAGTTGGCGAAGACGGAAAATGGATTTGCCGGTAAGCTTCATAGCGCGGCATTAGCTTTAACTTAGATATCAGTGCGGATGGAAGATTTTCCGGTATGTTTCCCGGAGATAATAAATTTAAAAGAACGGATGTCAGTTTTCCTATCTGCCTTCCTCCAAGATTTTTGGTTTTTAATTTTTCTGTGGAAGGATAAATAGGTTCCAGGTAATTTTTTACAGGTATCCCATTTTGTTGAACAAGTTCCATTTCAGGATGTACGATCTGTGGCTTGCCCATAAAGAATCCGATCTTTCCGAAAACCAGATACACTTCATCCTGTTTCAGTATTTTTTCCACCCAGGTCAATCCTTTAAACCAAACCAACTCCATTACTCCGGTATCGTCCTTGATATAGGCAACCAGTCTTTTACTGCTTTTTTCTCCTGTAGTTTCAAAATACCAGAGCTTTCCCTTCACTTGAGCAAAATCGGTTGTTGCATTGAGATCAACTACCCTGGTAATTTTTGTTTTATCTATATGCCTGTACGGAAAATGATGCAGCAGGTCATTGAAAGTAAACAGGCCCAGTTCCTTTTTTAATAAGTCACCACGTAGCGGCCCTACTCCTTTCAAATATTCAATAGGATGGTTCAATATGTTTGGAGGTGTAATGATATGCCGGTTTACAACAAAAATAAATGGTAAAGGATGAAAGGATGAATATGATAACTGACAATTGCCAGGACAGCACCACCTTCGTGACTTATCAGCTTTTCAACTATTCAATGGATCACACAAAAAATCCGATAGCGGCCTGAATTGATTTCCGTGTTTGCATTAATAAGTATTATTACTTATTTTGAGTCCCATCTTAATCCAATATGCGCCATTACCTACTGCAAATAAACCTCCAGTTTTCAGATTATAAGTTTGGCTTACTCGCATTTGTTACTGCCTTCGTAGTAGCCATGATAGCTATGCCGCCATTGATCAAGACAATCCACCGATTTAAATTATTTGATGTCCCCGACCTCAGAAAAGAGCATATTACGCCAATTCCAACCATGGGTGGTATTGCTTCCGGAATAGGAATGGTGGCCGCGTGTATCTTATGGCTTGATTTCACCAGGGACAGTTTTACTGTTTCATTTTTCTTTTCAATTGGAGTATTGCTTGTTGTTGGGATCATGGATGATCTGAGAAATATGCCGGCACGTTACAAACTGGCCTTACAGGTTGCCGTTGCCTGCCTGATTGCTTTCAGTGGAGTTCGGATCACGAGTTTCAATGGCTTATTTGGTATTTATGACCTTCCGGTTTCAGCACAATATACTTTTACCATACTGGCTATAACGGGAATTACCAATGCCTTTAACCTTATAGATGGAATTGATGGACTGGCCGGTGGTCTTGGATTTATGTCGCTGGTTATTCTTGGCCTTTTCCTTACTCTTTCCGGCGATGCAAATAATGCCGTTATTGCCCTGGCACTTGGTGGCGGTTTACTTGGATTTCTTTATTACAATTTTAATCCGGCCCGCATTTTTATGGGAGATACCGGTTCGCTCGTTCTTGGTTTCGTGATCTCCGTTCTATGTATCCGGCTCATCCAACTAAATACGGAAACAACTTCTATTATACTCCCGCACGTACCGGTATTTGCATTGAGTATTGTTGCCATTCCTGTTTTTGATACACTCAGGGTTTTTGCATTGAGGATATGGCAGGGGAAATCGCCTTTCAGCCCCGATAAAAGTCACATACATCATTTATTGACCAGCAATGGCTGGAGCCATAGTTATACATCAAAAATCATTTGCGGAGTACATGCCATTATGCTGGTGTTAGGCTATTTTTTGAAAGATGTTTCCCAGGCCGGAGGATTGCTTATCATTTTTTCAATGATGCTTCTCACAGTATTGATCTTCCAGAAACTCAAGGTGCCACAAAGAACAGGAGAAGCAAAAGTTTCTCCAATGGATACCTGATACCTCTTTTATTCCTGCTTATTGGCCCATCATGGTCCTCATTTATCTTTTCCTGTCAGGAATGAATTAAGCAGGAAGAAACCCAAAATGATGATCTGTAAGGTTAATGGTTTTATGCTGCCGGTGCCAGGTTCCATTTTATTCGATGAATTCAGGCATCTGAAAAATTTTTCAAGTAAAATTCCTGGCCCATTTTATTTTTTTCTCCCCATAAGAATAAAGCTTTCCCGGAGCTCCGGTATTTATTACAAAAGCAACAAATACACTTATTTACGATAGATAATTCTGGATTATACCTGTCATAATTACTATGCCTGTTCAGGGAAAAAACATTACCTGCTTAAAATATCATACAGTAAAAAAGTTTAATAAAGTTTAAGTTTTAATTAAAAAATTATATTTTGTCCGCGATATCCATTAT